>JAUWRC010000096.1 GCA_030610745.1 Clostridia bacterium | reverse complement strand
CAATGTTGTTGAGCAAGAATCTCAGTGGGGGCCATCAAGGCTGTCTGGTATCCATTGAGGATAGCTGTCAATAAGGCAGCCGCAGCCACTATAGTCTTTCCCGAACCTACATCCCCCTGCAGCAAACGGTTCATAGGTTGAGGGCTTTCCATATCCTCTAAGATTTCTTTTATTACTCTTTTCTGGGAGAGGGTAAGCGGATAAGGAAGGGAGCCGAAAAAAGATTTAATCAATCCATCTCCTACCTTAAAGGAAATCCCTTTCTCTTTTTTATATTCTCTTCTTTTCAAAGCAAGAGCGGATTGGAGAAGGAAAAATTCCTCAAAGACAAGCCTTCGGCGAGCCTCTTTTTGCCGGGGAAAACTTTCCGGGAAATGAATATTATTCAGCGCTTCTTCAAAAGAAATAAATAAATAGCGCTTCCTCATTGGCTGGGGCAGAATATCTACCAGATAAGGGGATATTCTTTCCAGATTAATTTTAATAATACGGCGCAGCATTCTGTGGGATAGGCCCTCTGTTAAAGGATAAAAGGGAACAATTCTTTTCAAGTGAAGATTATCTTCCTCATCCCCGGTTAACAGCTCAAAGTCCTCTACCTTAATCTGCCTTTCTCCAAATTTCCACTCCACTTTTCCACTTACCAGGAGCTCCTTTTCCTTTTTAAGATATTGACTAAGATACTCTTGATTATACCAAATAGCATAGATTATTCCTGTAGCATCTCTTACCGCTACTTTGAGTATGGATAAATCCTTACCCACTTTGAGTTGGCTAACCAGGAGAACCTTACCCTGAATTACCTGTTTTTTATCGGCTAGAGTATGTCCAATAGGAACAATGTGGGAGCGATCTTCATAATGGGTAGGAAAATGATGAAGAAGGTCAAAGATTGTCTCGATGCCCAATCTTTTGAAAAGCTGGGCTTTTTTTTCTCCTACTCCCTTAGCGTAACGAACAGATGAGTTAAGATTAGGTATATCAGGCATCTTTTGACATTTCTTAAAAATATGTTATACTGGTATTTAAATTTGGATTTGGCAATTTCGTAAATAAGGAAAAGCAATTATGAAAAGATGTCAGATATGTGGTAAACAAGCAAGTACAGGGCACATGGTAAGCCATTCTAAACGGCGAACGAAGAGAAGATGGCTTCCTAACCTTCAACGCATCAAGATAAAACTTAATGGTCAAGTAATGAAGGTCTATGTCTGCACCAGTTGCATTCGCTCTCATAAAGTAGAAAAAGTGGTCTAGGTAGCTAAATGGCACCGCTACTTACTTGCCTCTCAGCCGTTGGGCTTCTTGAAAGAACTTACCCTCACTTTTTATGGCTGGAGCGATAACCATTTCTACTTCGCGCATTTCCTTTATGTTAGAAATTCCACAATAACCCATACAGGTCCTTATCGCCCAGGTCAGGTTTTGAGAACCGTCATCCAACTTAGCTGGGCCATAAAGAATTTCCTTTAATGTTCCTGTTGTTCCCACAGCCACCCTTGCTCCCCGAGGTAGATTTTCATCCGAGGTAGCCATACCCCAGTGATAGCCCTTACCAGGGGCCTCATTGGCTCGAGCAAAGGCAGAACCAATCATCACTGCATCTGCTCCCGAAGCCAGAGCTTTACAAATATCCCCCCCTGTTCTCATTCCACCATCAGTAATTATGGTAATATAACGGCCACTTTTTTTGAAGTAGTCATCGCGAGCAGCAGATGTGTCTATGGTAGTAGTAACCTGCGGAACACCCACTCCCAGTACTTCTCGGGTAGTACAGGCCGCTCCTGGACCCACTCCTACCAGAAGAGCAGCTATACCGGTTTGCATAAGACTGTAAGCAGTTTCATAAGTAACGCAATTTCCCACCATTACGGGAATGGAAAGCTGACGACAAAATTTACTCAAGTCCAGTTTTTTGCCTTTTGAAGAAAGATATTCTGTAGTAACTACAGTAGCCTGGACAACAAAGATATCTGCTCCTGCCTCCTCGGCTATAGAAGCAAAACGAGCCGCTCGCTGAGGAATACAAGAGACAGCTACAGGAATTTTGGCTTTTTTCATCTCCTTAATTCTCTTCTCTATTAATTCTTCTTTTATTGGAGTCCGGTAAATCCTTTGAATTGTCTCTACACTTTTTTGGGAGGGAGAATAGACAATCTCCTCTATCGCTTTCGCCGGATTATCATAGCGGGTCTGGATACCTTCCAGGTTAAGAACAGCTAATCCTCCTAGCTTTCCCATTTGAATAGCGAACCTCGTATCTACCACTCCATCCATTGCTGAAGCTAAAATAGGAACAGGAAAGGTCAAATCTCCTATTTTCCAGCTAATAGCTACATCATTAGGATCAAGAGTCTTTTGCCCTGGAACCAATGCCACATCATCGAATCCATAGGCTTTTCTTGCTCTTCTCTCCCTTCCTATATAGAATCCTCCCATCCTGAACCTCCTTCAAGCTGATTTTTTCAATGAAGCAATTATAAACTCATCTATCTCACCCTTAAGCACCTTCTCTACATCGCCTTTCTCAATATGGGTCCGATGATCTTTAACCAATGTATAAGGATGTAAAACATAAGAACGCACCTGACTCCCCCACTCTATTCTCGCTTTCTCCTCATGCCTTTTTTTTGACTCTTTCTCTTTCTCTAACTCATAAAGATTGTGCAAACGTGCCTTGAGTATCCTCATAGCTGTAGCCTTGTTTTTATGTTGAGACCTTTGGTCCTGACATTGTACAATTATACCTGTGGGCAGATGGGTAATTCTAATGGCTGAATCAGTAACATTTACGTGCTGTCCTCCTGGCCCACTGGCTCGAAAAGTATCTATCTTCAAATCATTGTCTTTGATTTCTATTTTTATCTCCTCGGTTTCGGGAATTATATCCACTGCCGCAAAAGAAGTATGACGGCGATGAGCCGTGTCAAAAGGAGATATACGAACTAGCCTATGAATACCTACTTCTCCTTTAAGATAGCCATAAGCAAATACTCCCTCAACTACTACAGTAACTGTTTTTATTCCTGCTTCCTCGCCGGCTATCCATTCTACCACTCTTGCCCGGTAACTCTTTTTAGTTATCCAACTTAGATACATTCTAAGCAGCATTTCCGCCCAATCACAGGAATCCGTTCCTCCTGCTCCCGAGTGAATAGACATTATAACGTTAGCTCTATCATGCTTACCCTTTAGCAAAGACTCTATCTGGAGTTTTTCTACTTCTCTTTCTAAGGGAAGAAGCTTATCTTCCATCTCTTTTTTAAGATCTTTATCTTCTTCCTCTCCTAGAAGTTCTCTGAGGGTAGAGACATCTTCATAAAAACTAAGCAACTTATTCCATCTGGCTCTTTTCTCTTTAAGATAGCTTAACTCTTTTAATATTTTTAATTGATTCTCTCCTTGCCGAAATTCTGGCTGGGAGGTTTCCTCTTCCAATTTTTTGATTCTTTTCTTCTCCTTCTCGGGCTCAAAGATACCCCCTTAACTCATTTATTTTCTTCTCTAAAGATTTTAATCGCTCAGAATAATCTTCCAACATATTTCTCTCCTTATTTTTGCATAATAATATCATAAAAGACCCTTTTGTCAAAAAAATGCCTAGATCCCAAAAATGGTCGCTGTCCCTATTTTAATTTTTCTTTTCACGATCTACGATGTACGAAATACGATATACGAATTATCAGCAGGTTAAATGAAGAGCGGCGATTACTTTCTTAGATTTGTGAAGTTGGTTGTAAATCTGGCAGGCTCTTTGGGTGGGCTCAATCTTTACCTCAATTCCTTTTGATCGTATCCACTCTGAGGTAGCTAAAGGAACTTTCATTAATCCTGGACTCCCTGTACCTATGACAAGAAGCGTCGGTTTTTCCTTTGTCACTTTCTCCAGATCCCCGGGAAGAAGCAGATGTCCTTCTTTTCTCCACCAGTGGTCATCTACCCTCTTTGGATAAATGACAACATCAGACCTATATTGCTTCCCATCTATAACGATAACTCCAAATTTATAGGAATTAATCATTTTCTTAAAAGGGCTAAGGGATAAATAACTTCCCTTAGCCCTTTAGTAATAAAACTCATCCCTTAAGCTACTGCTTCCCTCAAGTTTCTTCCTGGTCTAAACTTCGGAACATCTTTTGCAGGAATAGTTATTTTGGCACCTGTTTGAGGATTCACGCCTTGACGAGCTTTCCTCCTCTGCACCTGAAAAGTACCAAAACCAACCAGTGCAACCTTTTCCCCTTTAGCCAAAGAGTTAGTAATTGCTAAAGTAACAGCATCCACAGCATTATTAGTAACCTTCTTGGTTAATCCTACCTCCGCGGCTACTTCCTCGACCAATTGAGCCTTATTCATCCTTTCTCACCTCCTTTGATAGCGACATTACGTCGCTATAGGCCTAGGGCCTTTTTCTTTATCCTCTATTTAAAACTCTAGCCTTTCCCCGAATCTTTTTACCAATTATACACATTATATACGTTATAAAAAATTCGTCAAGGGGACGCAAGTCCTAGAGCAAATTCCAGACATTCCCCAAAATTTCTATATGGTTTTTCCGGAAATGCTGAATTCAAGCGGGGTTGAGAAGATGATAGGAGGAAAATCTCGAAAAACACAGGGTTTTGCCTCTTGCCCTCTCCCAATTCTCAGAATCCCTTTATAAATCTGGATTTAAGAAGTTTTCCAAGCAGAAATTTTCTGTCTCGTCGTGGCTGTTGACAAACTCAAGGAAAAACATATATTACTACTGATTAAATCAAAGTAAGGATCTTTGGAATGAAAAACCGCCGTAAGGCCAGAGAACTCGCTCTTCAAATTCTCTACCAGATAGAACTAAAAAAAACTTCGGTACAGGAAACTTTAAAAGTTATCTTTTCTCGCTATCGATTTAGGCCTGAAGTAAGAGAATTTGCCGAAAAACTTGTCCTGGGAACCTCCCATTTTCTCCTTCCCTTTAATTCTCTCATAAAGAAATATGCTCAAAATTGGACTTTGGATCGTATAGCTATGGTGGATCGAAACATCTTGAGATTCGCTATCTATGAACTTCTTTTTTTGGAAGACATTCCCCCTATAGTTAGTATAAACGAAGCCGTGGAGATAGCTAAACGTTACGGAATGGAGGAATCGGGAAAATTTATTAATGGTATTCTGGACAAAATCCGTAAAGAAAGGAGCCCGGCAAGCCTCTTGAAGTGGGACTACCTAAAAAACAGCCTCCAAAAAGACTTATATTTAAAACAGCTAATCAAGATAAAAAAAGGAGAGAAACTCTGGCTAGTGGGAGGATGTCTGCGCAATCTTTTATTAGGTAAGGAAAAAAAGGACTTAGATTTAATAACAGAAGACCCTCATTTTAAAACAGCAGAGCTATTTGCCCATCAGATGAAAGTAAACTTGATCACTTTGGCCCCTGCCTTGAGGCGAGTTACTTTTCCAGAAGGAACCATTATTGACTTTACCCTTAAAAAACCTCCTTCTCTCAAAGAAGATTTACTTAGGCGGGATTTTACCATTAATGCTTTGGCCTTAGATATAGACTGTCTTGATTTACCCTTTTTGTTTTTGATAGACCCTGATACTGGTTTAGAAGACTTAATGAACAAGAGGATTAAGTTGTTGAGAAAAAAATCATTTGAGGATGATCCTCTTCGTATGCTGCGTGTTTTCCGCCTGGCCTGCCAACTTAATTTCAATATTGAGAATGAAGTTACTCATTTTATCAGGCAAAAATCCCCTCTTATTAAAAAAGTGGCTAAAGAGCGAGTAAGA
>JAUWRC010000008.1 GCA_030610745.1 Clostridia bacterium | reverse complement strand
CCAGCCTACAAAAGTTACTGTCCCATCAGCAACCGTTGAAACTGGTGTTCCTATGGGGGCGGCATAATCGATACCCGGGTGGGGACGGTAGATTCTCAAGATAGGGTGGAGTCTGCTGTAGGAGAAGCGAGAGCTTATCCTGGTGTAGTTTAAGGGAGAGCGAAGGAAAGAGCGGCGCAGTGAATTTCCCTCAGGGTTATAATAATCAGAATGATTCTCTTCGTCCTTAAATAATATAGCCGTATAGGTTTTCTTACTGTTAATGTACTGAGCAGCCAGAATCTTTCCTTCCATCAAAATCTTACCCTCAGGAGAGAGATATCGCTCCCATATAAGCTTAAAAGTGTCACCCTTTCGAGGGTCAGTGAAAAAATCTATCTCCCAGGCAAATATATCGGCAAAGAGATTGATTAACTCAGAGTCAAGCCCTTCTTTTCGCATTGATTCGTAAACAGAGGATTGGAGGTTTGCTTTTGCTCCTACGATGACTTTGTGTCGGGGAAGTTCCTTCTCATAAGCTGAGAAACTTCCATCTTCTGATTCCTCTACAAGATAGTATTCAAGGGAATTAGGAAGGTATTCAAAGATGATACGGCCATCCGGACTTTCTTTTAACTTGAGAAGGTCGCCAGGCTTAGAGTTCTTTGGATTAAATAAAGGTTTTAATGCCTGGGTGAGAGAATAAGTCTTTTGGGAAGAAAGGCCGGCAGAAATAAGGGATTCATAGATAGTTTTACCGCGGTGAATAGTAGTAGAGGCAAGAAGTATTGAGTCATCTTCAGGGATTTGGGGTGATTTTTGAGATGCTTCTTCAGGAACCCTTGAGGAAGGTAACAGGAAAGAGGGTAGATGGAGAGAAGAAAAGTAAAAAATGCCCAATGTTATCAGGGGAAGAATGATAATTACAAGGAGGATAATCTTCTTCTTCATTATTTTGTCCTGTTTCTGTTATAAGATTCTGTGGTAAAACTTCCTGTGTGTCAGGGGACGGTTCCTTGACACACTTTTGTCCTAACCCCCTCAATTAGCATATCTTACCATAAAGCTTCATTAAATGCAAATTTGCCAGTTACCCTTGTTTTGATTAAGGTTTTTTTGTATAATAGTTATGCTAGGGGTTTCATATTTCAAATAAAGCTGAAAAAGAGAAAAGATAAGGGAGAAGGCAAACATAGGGTGAGCAAGGGAGGCCTGCAGTGCCAGTAAAGGTTATTCTAGATACAGACATTGGATCCGATATTGATGATGCCGTTTGTCTGGCTTATCTTCTGGCCCAGCCTGAATGCGAATTGCTTGGGATTACTACGGTTACTGGTGAAGCAGATAAACGGGCCATGCTGGCGAGTGCTCTTTGTAAGGTCGCTGGCAAACGGGTTCCAATTTATCCGGGATCTGAAGAACCATTTTTTGTTCTTCAGAAACAAAATCAGGCTCCACAAGCAATAGCCTTGCAAAAATGGGCCCACGACAAGGAGTTTCCTCGAGGAGAGGCTGTAGAGTTTCTAAGGCAGACTATTCACAAACATCCTGGAGAGGTTGTTCTTTTAGCAATCGGCCCACTGACCAATGTAGGACTTCTATTCAGAGTGGATCCAGAGATACCTTCTCTTTTGAAAAGCCTTGTTATGATGTGTGGAGTCTTTACTAAGGGTGTTGAGTCGCTGGAGTGGAATGCCATTGGTGACCCTCAGGCAACAGCTATAGTATATGGAGTTGCTGTTGGTACCCATCGTTCTATTGGTCTGGATGTGACCTATCAGGTGAGAATGGATGTAGGGGAGGTTAAAGAGAAATTTCATTCTCATTTACTCCAGCCTGTGCTCGACTTTGCTGAGGTTTGGTTCCAGCAAAAAGATACCATTACATTTCACGATCCTCTGGCAGCGGCGACTATCTTTGATGACCAAATCTGTGTTTTTAAAAAAGGAACTGTGGAAGTGGAACTTACCAGTGAGAAATTAAAAGGGGCCACATATTGGAAACCAGACGACTCAGAGGCAAGACACGAAGTTGCTCTGCAGGTCGACAGCGGACGGTTCTTTGAGCACTATTTCTCTGTGTTTCAGTAACAGATTTTCAGAAATATAAAGATAAAGGAGGCAAAAGCGATGAAAGTTAAATGCCTTATTTTTTGTGCGGTGATTTTGTTTGCTGTCTCTGTAACGGCAGCAGGTGAGAGTGTTCCCAAAAGTACAGCCGATGAGCAGGTGGGGGTTGAGGTTACGGTGTATAATAACAATCTTGGTCTTATAAAGGATACTCGGGAAGTTGAACTCCTCGTTGGCCAGGGCGAGTTAAGGTTTATGGATGTGGCTTCAAGTATTATGCCGGTGACAGTTCATGTAAAGTCATTGAATTATCCACAAGATTTTGCCGTGCTTGAACAGAATTACGAGTATGACCTTATGAATGCGGATAAACTTCTTGATAAATATGTGGGGAAAAAGATAAAAATAATAGATTGGAACGAATTTCAGGATAGGAAAGACGTAGTAGAGGCAACTCTGTTGAGCAATAACCAGGGTCAGATTTACCAAATAAATGGTGAGATATATCTTGGTCATCCGGGTTATAAAGTTCTTCCAGAAATACCTGAAAACCTGATTGCAAAGCCAACTCTTATGTGGCTTTACGAGAATAGAGTTGAAGAGACCCACAACCTGGAAGTCTCTTATCTTACTGAGAATATTAACTGGAAGGCGGATTATGTTGTGGTTCTGAATAAAGATGATACATCTAGCGATATATCCGGCTGGGTTACTCTGGATAACAAAAGTGGGGCAACCTATAAAGATGCCCGTTTAAAACTGATAGCAGGCGAGGTCCATCGGGTTGAGGAAGAAATTGAATATATGTTATATGCGGTGGCAGAGGCCAAGTCTCCCCAATTTGAAGAGGAAGCCTTTTTCGAGTATCATATATATGACCTGCAAAGAAGAACTACAATAAAGGACAAACAGACAAAACAGATAAGTTTGCTTGAAGCTTTTGATGTGGCAACCCAGAAAGAATTTATTGTCTACGGTATGCAGAGTTATTTCACAAGACTTTACAAGGAGCAAAATCCAAAGCAGCGAGTAAATGTTTACATCAAATTTACCAACTCCGAAGATAATAATCTTGGCATGCCTCTTCCAGCAGGGATAATGCGCTTGTATAAAGAGGACAGCGAAGGAAGTTTACAGTTTATAGGTGAGGATAAAATAGAACATACTCCAAAAGATGAAGAAATCAGGCTTGAAATTGGCGAGGCCTTTGATGTGGTGGCACAGAGAATACAGACAGATTACAAAGAAATCACCACAAAAATTTATGAATCAGAATGGGAAATTACATTGAGAAACCATAAAGAAGAAGATATAACAGTAAGCATTGTGGAGCCACTATATGGCAACTGGGAGGTAGTAAGCAGCACTCATCCTTACGAAAAGGTTGATGCCTTTACCATAAGGTTTGATGTTGACGTTCTAAAAGACGCAGAGGTTAATGTGAAATACAGAATAAAGGTTGGATTGTAAATTTCGGAGATTACGGATGAAAAAACGTATTTTAACAGGAGACAGACCCACTGGCAGCCTGCATATAGGACACTATTTTGGCGCCTTACAGAATAGAGTTACCCTTCAGGATAAATATGATACATTTGTTCTAATTGCTGATGTACAAGCCCTGACGGATAATTTTAATAATCCCCAAAAGGTAAGAAAGAATGTTTTTGAAGTAGCCATGGATAATTTAGCCGTTGGTATTGATCCGGATAAATCAACAATACTTATACAATCATTGATACCAGAAATTGCTGAATTGACAGTTTTTTACTCAAATCTAGTAACTATTTCTCGACTTCAGAGAAATCCAACGGTAAAGGAAGAGATTAAACAAAAGAAAGAATTATTTGGCGAAAGTGTCACCTTTGGTTTTTTAGGATACCCTGTAAGTCAAGCAGCAGATATTACTGCTTTTCAAGCAGACCTTGTACCTGTGGGAGAAGACCAGCTTCCTATGATTGAACAAACCAGGGAAATTGTCAGGAAATTCAATCAAATTTATGGCAAAACACTAAAAGAACCGGAAGGAAAAGTGGGGGAATATCCTCGAATTAAAGGACTGGACGGAGATGCAAAGATGGGTAAGAGTCTTAAGAATGCTCTGTTTTTATCAGATACACCAGGAATTGTTGAAGAGAAGGTAAATTCTGTTATCACAGATACTCAAAAAATATATCTAAGAGATATAGGACACCCTCAGGTATGTATGATTTTTTACTTTCACCAAATATTTAACAAGGATGCATTATCTCTAATCAGACAAGAATGTAAGTTGGGAAAGCGAGGGTGCGTAGCCTGCAAAAGAGAATTAGCAAGCACTATCAATGAGTTTCTAGAACCAATTAGAGAGAAAAGAAAATACTATGGAAATAAGCCAGATTTAGTAAAAGAAATTCTGATGCAAGGTACTGAAAGAGCAAGGAAAGTTGCAAAAGATACCTTGAGGCAAGTGAAAGAAAAAATGTTCCTCAATTATTAATTCCTCAGTATGATTTTCTTTAGGCATTATGTGACATCGCTGCCAGATGCTGTTTCAATGCGGTGTTTCAGGGTTTCAGGGGACGGTTCCCTGACACACACCAAACGGCAATTTCCCTTAAGCTCTTTACTGGCTTGAGCTTGAGCTATACAGGGCTCCGTTCAAGCCAGCAAAAAAAGGGGAGGCAAGTCACTTTCGCCAAAATACTTGGCAACAAAGGGTTCAGGAAAAAATTAGCAAAAAACTTTTGGCAGCATTTGAATAGCTTTTAGGAGAGATAAAATGCAAACTGGTTTTGATACGGAAAAATATTTAAAAGTACAAACAAAAGCAATTTTGGATAGGGTAGATAAATTTAATAGACTTTATTTAGAGTTCGGTGGCAAATTATGCTATGATTTTCATGCTGCACGAGTTCTACCAGGCTATGATCCTAACACAAAGATAAAGGTTTTACAGGAGCTAGAAGATGTTGAAGTTATCTTCTGCATTAGCGCAAAAGATATCCAAAAAGGAAGAATAAGGGGCGATTTTGGTTTGACTTATGATATATCAGCGTTAAAAACAATAAATGATTTGAGGGGATTTGGTTTAGATGTCTCTGCCGTTGTTATAAATAGGTTTGGAGATGAGCTTGCTGCTGTGAAATTTAAAAAATATCTTGAGAATTTGAAGATTAAAGTTTATGTACAGCCAGAAATTCAAGGATATCCTGCTGACATTAACAGAATAGTTAGTGCTAATGGTTACGGAAGAAATCCTTACATAAAAACAAAAAAATCAATAGTTGTAGTAACAGGAGCAGGTCCAGGTAGTGGAAAAATGTCCACTTGTTTATCACAGCTTTATTATGATTATAACAATAACATAGATTCTGACTTTGCGAAATTTGAGACTTTTCCTATTTGGAATCTACCAATAGATCATCCAGTAAATGTAGCTTATGAAGCAGCTACAGCCGATATATCTGATGTTAACATGGTTGATCCTTTTCATCTTAAAGCATATAGCATTGTTGCAATAAATTATAATAGAGATATAGAAAATTTTAGTATAATGAAAAAGATAATAGATAAAATAGTAAATGAAAGTAAGGATAAAAAAATTGTGTATAATTCTCCGACCGATATGTGTGTTAATAATACTAAAGAAGGTATTGTTGATGATGCAATTGTAAGAGAAGCAGCTAAACAAGAACTCATAAGACGTTATTTTCGTTATAAAAAAGAAGTTTTTTTAGGTATAGAAAAGCAAGAAACTGTCAGGAAATTAGAAAAGTTGATGCAGAAGTTGAGTGTTAAAGTAGAAGATAGGAAAGTTGTTATGAAAGCAAGAGAAGCAGCGATAGGTGCTAGAAAAAGTGGAAAAGGAAATAAAGGTGTTTTTTGTGGTGCTTCTATAGAGCTAGCAGATGGCAGCATAATAACAGGAAAAAATTCTCCACTGCTTCATGCAGAATCTGCAGCTGTGTTAAATGCAATAAAAGAGCTTGCAAAAATAAGGGATGATATTAATTTATTACCCCGACACATAATTGAGAATATTAATAAGCTAAAAAAGAATGTAGTGAGGTCAGCAGTGAGTTTAGATGTAGAAGAAATAATGATCACCTTAGCAATTAGTGCATCAGCAAATCCAATGGCTGAGTTATGTATAGGGAAATTAGCTGAGTTAAGAAACGCTGAGATGCATGTTACTCATCTTTTAAGCAAAGGAGATGAAGCTGGTTTAAGAAAGTTGGGCCTAAATGTAACAACAGATGCACAATCAACAAGAGAAATCTATTTTAAAACATAAAATAGAAAATTTTTTGGTGGGTCAGTTCGATTTAAGTATTACTGCCAAAAGAGCAGATAGATAAATTTCCTGAAAAAGCATATCATTTAAAGGTGACATCCTTCCCATAAGATGCTATAATGTCAGCAACTCAGAGGTCTTAGAGAAGATGACCTCTTTGACAAGTCACTTCCGCCAAAATACTTGAGAATAAAGGGTTTAGGAGAAAATTAGTAAAAAACTTTTGACATTACTTACAATAGTACAGGGAGGTAATAATGAACGAAAACAAAGATTTAAGCAGTCCTTCAATATTTATTGGCAAACAAGGAAATGATATTATAAGTTTTGGGTCAGGACAGCCGGATCTTCCGCCACCAAAAGAGGCAGTAGAGGGTATAAGCATAAGAAGTGATTTGAGATATGGGCTTATACAAGGGCAAAAAGAACTAAGAGAAGCATTATCCAGTGAATATCCTACCTCCACTCTAGATAATTTCGTCATCACCAATGGAGCTTCTGAAGCTCTTGATTTAATATTCAGAGCAATGGGTAAAGGGAAAGTTTTACTGCCTAAGCCATATTATTATTCATATCCTCATATAGTAAGACTTGCCGGTATGCAGCCAGTTTATACCCAGCTAAAAGATGGAAGGATTGATATTGACGATTTTAGAAAAAAAGTGGGTGAATGCAAAGCCGTTCTCATAAATTCACCATCCAATCCTACGGGAAGGGTAGAGAATATCCAAACATTAAAAGAGATAGAAAAAATAACAGGCGAGCTTGGAGTGTGGGTTGTTTCTGATGAAGTATATAAAGAATTAATCTATGAAAGAGAAAATTATATTCTAAAGGGAAGGCATGTTATTACAGTGAATTCATTTTCAAAGACATATGCCATGTGTGGAGTAAGAGTTGGTTATCTATGGAGTCCTGAGCAAGAGATTGTAAATAAAGCCATTGAAATCAAAACCCATACCTCTATGAATACTAATTTGGTGGGGCAGGATATGGCTCTTAGGGCTACGAGGGCTCCCAGAAGCTATATATTAAACCAGCTTAAGATATGGAGGAGGAGAAGAGATATTATTTATAAAGGTTTATGTGATTTGGGGCTGGATTTGTGGAAGCCAGAAGGTGCATTTTATGTTTTGCCCAAGGTAAAAAATCCTAGAAAGTTAGTGTGGCTTCTTTATAAAAAATATAAAGTTATAACCTATTTAGGAGAATGGTTTGGGGCTCCTGACAGGATACGGCTGAGTTACGCGTTGGATGAAGAGAAGATTAAAGAAGGTTTGGATAGAATAGAAAAGGGGTTAAAAGAGATAGGTTAAAAGCAGCTTACTGTTTTTTTTAATCCCTCTTTTAGTTCAAATTTAGCTTGCCAGCCCAGTTCCTTTTTTGCCTTACTGGTGTCCAGGTATATCTTTCTTATCTCTCCTTTTCTTTCTGGAGCATAAATAGGCTCTCCTTGAAAATCAGTAATTTTGGTTAACAGTTTATACAAGGTGTTCACTGAACTTCCCTTTTCTGTTCCTACATTGTAGGCTAAATCATCGGGTGAGCTTATTTTTCTCTTATTAAGCTCTTCTATCCTTTGGCTAGCAAGCATATTAATATCTGCTACATCACCCACATAAATATAGTCCCTTAATTGCTCACCATCTCCAAAGATGGTTGGAGATTTTCCGGTAAGCATCTTTCCTGTAAATATAGAGATTACCCCTGCTTCTCCATAAGGGTCCTGCCTGGGCCCGTAAACATTGGCGTATCTTAGGGCGAGATACCTCAAGGCAGAGGTTTTCCTATAATAGTAAAGATAGTGCTCTATAGTATGCTTGGCTACTCCGTAAGGAGAGAGAGGATTTTTAGGATAATATTCACCTGCAGGTAGCTTTTCAGGCTCACCATAAACCACCCCTCCCGAAGAGACAAAGATGAAATTATTCGCCTCGTACTTGAGGCAATTCTCTAAAAGATTTAAGGTTCCCAAGATATTCACCTGGGCGTCGAATAAGGGATTCTTTACTGAGATTCTCACATCTATCTGGGCGGCATGATGGTTAACCAGGTCAAACTTTTCCTGAGCGAATATCTCAGCCAGTCTTTTATCGGTGATGTCTATCTGATAGAACTTAGCTTTCTTATTTAGATTTTCTCTTTTTCCACTAGAAAGATTATCCACCACTACTACCCGCCAGCCCTTCCTAAGATAACCATCTACAATGTGAGAGCCAATAAAACCAGCTCCACCCGTCACTAACACTTTTCTCATTAAGAGTTTTTCCTTTCATTTTTCCAATTTCTTTCTTGCTTCTTCGAAAAATGGCTCGGCAAAAGAAGTATGCCAGGTTCTTTCTTTGAAGGATCTTTTTTCCAGAGTGCTAAGAAAGCCCTGAAAATCTTTGTAATAGGAGCCGTAAATATGGTAACTGTCGGCGATGTGTATATATTTACCTGGCTTTATTTTCTTTCCCATTTTCTGACTAATTTTTTTCGCTATCATCTTTTGTAGTTCAGTGAAGGCAAACATATTCATAAAAGCAGCTTTAAAGGCATCGTTGCTTCTAAGGTGAATATTTAGCTGCAGGCTATCTCTAAATATTCTCAGCCAGAGGCGCTGCAGGCAAGGAGCATCATCGAATCCCGGGTCAAGCCAGCATTTCCAGGTGACTGCTTGAGCCCTTCGGGAGTAAGGAGTTTTAGATAGTTTATCAACCACAAAGTCTATTTGATTGATAGGGGGCAAATTATGGGGAATCTTGTAATTAAATAATCTTTCATGGTAAGTATATTCCCATTTTCCCTCTTCAGGCTTAATCCAATCATCATGGATACCATATAGAACTTCCTGACGATATATCTCTAAATCTTCTAGTCCAGCAGGGAAAGCTCGGTGCAAGCGGGGTTCTTTAAAGGGGTGGGTTACTTCCATAATCATAGTGCAGTCCTTGCTGAGAGGATCCTCAGGCTTATCGTATTCGGTCTTTACAGCTATTCCTTTTTTCCAGCATTCCAGGAGCGAGTTTTCCCAGACCTCGGGCAGCGTCTCCCCCCTTACTATAATAACTGGACAATCTTTAGTGGTATTTGTTTGGTTCATCTAGATTTCCGCTTTTCTTTTATGCCATTCTGTATTTTGTTCATAAGCATAAGCAATTCTAAGTACAGTCTCCTCATCAAAAGGTTTTCCTAAAATCTGAAGGCCGATGGGCAAGTTTTCTTTGCTAAAACCACAAAGAATGGAGATGCCAGGAATGCCAGCAAGATTAGCTGAGATGGTAAATACATCAGAAAGGTACATTTTGAGGGGGTCATCTATTTTCTCTCCTGCCTTAAAGGCAACTGTAGGAGAGGTAGGAGTGATAACGGCGTCAAAATCCTGGAATATCTTATCCAGGTCCTTTTTGATGAGAGTACGCACTCTTTGTGCCTTTCCATAATAGTTCTCGTAATATCCCTTGCTTAAAACATAAGTTCCTAGCATTATCCTTCTTTTTACCTCATCTCCAAACCCCTCTTGACGGGTCTTTTTGTACATATCTATAAGATTAGTCTTTTCTTTTGCTCGATGTCCATATCCTACTCCGTCATATCTGGCCAGGTTAGAACTCGCCTCTGCCGTAGCTACCAGATAGTAAGTGGCTACAGCATATTCTGTATGAGGAAGAGATACTTCCTCAACCCGTGCTCCCAGGTCTTGCAGAACTTTTGTTGCTGTAAGAATTCTCTTTTTAACTTCCTCTTCTATTCCAGAAATGAAATATTCTTTAGGAAGACCTATCCTTATTCCTTTTAGTTCAGAAATAAGAAATTGAGAGTAGTCAGGAACAGGGTAATCCAAAGAAGTGGAATCAAGCTCATCCTTACCAGAGATTACTTGGAGGAGGTTGGCGCAGTCCCTAACTGTTTTAGTGATAGGGCCAATTTGATCCAGAGAGGAGGCAAATGCTACCAGACCATAGCGGGAGACTCGTCCATAGGTGGGCTTTAAACCTACTACTCCGCAAAAAGCAGCTGGTTGGCGAATGGATCCTCCGGTATCTGAGCCTAAAGCAAGAGGAACTTCTCCGCTAGCTACACCTGCTGCTGATCCTCCGCTGGATCCTCCAGGAATAGTTTCCAGATTCCAGGGATTACGGGTTATCTGAAAAGCAGAATTTTCCGTGGATGATCCCATGGCAAACTCATCCATATTGGTTTTGCCTATAAAGATAACCCCTGCTTTTTTTAACCTTTCTATAACCGTAGCCGAATAAGGAGGATAAAATCCTTTAAGAATGCGAGAAGCACACCTGGTCTCTTTTTTAGATAGACAGATGTTATCCTTGATGGCAACAGGAATACCGCTGAGAGGCCCTATATCCTTCCCTTCAGATATTTTTTTATCCCATTCCCTGGCCTCATCAAGGGCTTCTTTTTTATAGAGGAAGAGAAAAGCCTTTACTTTCTCCTCCACCTTCTCTATGCGTTGGAATAGAGAGGTTACTACTTCTTTTACAGAAACTTCCCTATTTTTAATTAACTTATGAAGCCTGTTGGCAGAAAGTTCGTGAATTTGCATCATTCCATCTCCCCCCAATTTTTACCTACCTTTGTTTCTACCAGGAGAGGGACGGATAGCTTCATTGCTTTTTCCATCTCCTGTTTGACTATTTTTCGAGTTATACCAATTTCAGCTTCGGGCACTTCAAAAAGAAGTTCGTCATGGATTTGAAGGATAATATAGACTCCTAGTTTCTCTTTTTTGAATCGTCTCTCCAGATTAATCATAGCCAGCTTAATGAGATCGGCTGCTCCTCCCTGGATAGGGCTGTTAATAGCCGTGCGCTCGGCAAACTCCCGCGTTCTTCTATGGGGAGAGGAAATTCCGGGAAGAGCCCTCTTCCTTCCCATGAGAGTAGTTACATACCCTCTTTTTTGAGCTTCTTCTAATGTTTTATTAATATATTTTTTCACTTCAGGGTAACGCTTAAAATATCTTTGGATATAATCCTGTGCTTCTTTATAAGAAATGCCTAAGTCTTTAGAGAGTCCGCGGGGGCTCATTCCATAAACAATTCCGAAATTGACTACTTTTGCTTTTCGCCTCATAGGGGCTGTAACCTCGAGCGGAAGGACATCAAATATCTCTGCTGCCGTCTGGCGGTGGATATCCTCATTCTCAAGGAAGGCACTTTTCAAATTATTATCTCCTGAGACATGAGCAAGAAACCTTAGCTCTATCTGCGAGTAATCACCAGAAAGAAAAAGGTATTCTTTTTCAACTACAAACGCCTTTCTCAATCTTTCTCCTAATTTATTTCTGATAGGGATATTTTGCAGGTTGGGCCCAGAGGAGGAGAGCCTTCCTGTAGCAGTGACAGTCTGGTTAAAGGAGGTGTGGATTCTTCCTGTTTCTGGATTAATCAACTCGGGGAAAGGTTTTAGATAAGTGGTTTCTAATTTGAAGAGTCGGCGATATTCTAATATTTTACTAATAGAGGGGCGGAGCAGCGAGAGGGCTTGCAGAACTTCCTCATTGGTAGAGTAGCCCGTTTTCGTTTTCTTAAGAGGTGGCAGGTTCAATTTCTCAAAAAGAATCTTTCCTAGCTGCTTGGGTGAATTAATGTTAAATCTTTGGCCTACTTCTTCATAAACTTCTTCTTCTATTTTCTCTCTTTTTTCCTTAATTTCTTTTAAGAATTCTTTCAAGATGGCTTTATCTATCTTAATTCCCTTTTCCTGCATTTTAGCGAGAATCCCTACAAGGGGCATTTCTACCTCATTGAATAAGTTCCATAAGCCTTCCTTTTTTAGTCTCTCTTCTAGTGAAACGGAAAGTTCTTCAATAAGCTTAACCGTTTCGGTAGGATGAGCTTCCTGGGAAAGATTTGTTTCCAGGTAATCAAAACAAAGCTCTCCAAGGGAATAATTTGAGGCTAAAGGATTTAAAAGGTAAGCTGCTAGCTGTGTATCAAAGCCTAGTCCAGTCAGGTTTATTCCCAACCTCTTGAGCTGGAGAATAACTCTTTTTAGGTTATGTCCGATTTTTTTGATTTGGGCATCCTCAAAAATAGGAGTCAGCTCTTTTAAAATAAGATCTTTTTTAATCCTGGTACCTTCTAAAGGAAGCCAGTAAGGGGCCTCATCCTTCAAGGAGAAAGCTATTCCTTCGGTTTTTTTATCCTTTTCCATATCCAGGGTAAAAGAAGTTTTTCTCAATTTAGAGGCCAGGTTTTTTAATTTTTCAGGGGCAGCGATTTCATAATAATCTGGGGTTTGAGAGCTCTGAGAGATGGAAGGAGCGAATTCTTTTATTAGTTTCTTGAATTCTAACCTTTTAAATAAAGCAAAGAGCAAATCTTTTTCTGGACGGCTTACTTTAAACTCCTTCAGGTTTATTTTGAGGGGAACAGTAGTTATTATTGTAGCTAGTTTCTTGCTCAGTTTTGCCTGAGGGATGTATTTTCTTAAAAGGTCTCTTTTTTTAGAAGGAAGCTCTTCAAGGTTGTCCAGAAGATTTTCTAAAGTCTTGAATTTTTGAATTAATCCTTTGGCTGTGACCGGTCCAATACTGGGAACTCCGGGGATATTATCAGAAGAATCCCCAGCTAAAGATAAAAAATCTACAATTTGAGAAGAGGAAATTCCAAACTCCTTTTTTACCTCTTCCTCATTAAAGAGATGGGTTTCGGTGATACCCTTTTTTGGCCTCAAGATATAAATAGAAGGGGAGATTATCTGAAAGATATCCTTGTCTCCTGTAAGGATTTCTACTCTGAGACCCTTTTCTTCTCCTTTTTTAGCCAGAGTTCCTAAGAGGTCATCTGCCTCGTATTCCTCGTCCTCAAAAATAGGAATTCTGAAAGCTTCTAGAACTTCTTTGACTAATGGAATTTGCATTACCAGCTCTTCTGGCATACTGGGTCGGTTAGCCTTATAATCTTTGAATTTGCGGTGACGAAAGGTCTTTTTTCCTTTGTCAAAAGCACAGGCTATATATTGAGGCTGCCTTTCCTGGAGGAGTTTCATCAACATACGAGTAAATCCATAAACAGCGCCTGTAGGAGTCCCCTTACTATTAGTTAAAGGGGGAAGCGCATAAAAGGCCCGATAAAGCAAAGCATTGCCGTCGATAAGGATAAGTTTTTTCCTCGTTGCTAGTTGCTCGTCGCTCGTTGCTCGTATTTCGTTATTCATATCTAGCAATTCCTTACCTAGTAGTGGTTTGATTCATCGCACAAAATGGGCGGTTTGATTTATCAAACTTTTTAGTTCGTTGTTCATTGACTAAATCCTTCTGTGTGTTTGTTTGATATTAGTGACGTAAGTCACTGGTATAGATTTTGTTTGTTGTTTTGTCAACGAACTACGAACTCATAACTACGAACTATTATAGCAAATCTTTTACCTTATAGCAAAAGTCAAAACAAAGGCTCGCCTTGACATTTAAGAATTCCTTTTTATACTTCTTATACTTAAAATGAGTGTTTCTTTCGTTTCTTCCCCTTGTCTCTTTACATTTCTCTCTTGTGTGCTATAATTAACAAAAATTAGAGGCGAGTCCCAAGAAAGACAGACTCTGCAATACACAAGGGGATTGCTTCGTTACGCTCGCAATGACGGAAATTCTATTTCAGAGCCCTTAAGAAGAGAAAAATGAGAAAAAAGATAAAGAGAGAGAAAAAAAGAGCCTTTACTTTAATGCTCATTCCTCATTCTGGAAGTGAAGTACGGCAGATTACAATCTCAAGATTTAGTCTTTTCCTGATTCTATTAGGAGTAGCCGTATTCTTTGCTCTGGTATCTTTTTCTATTAACGATTATAGACAAATAAAAAGTAAAGAAGCTCGTCTGCATGAGTTAGAGAGAGTAAACAATGCCCAAGAGAAGAAGATTCTTTCTCTGGTTAAGGAAATAGAGGGTTTCAATGAAAAGATGGAAGAGTTAAAAGAGCTGGAAGATAAGTTAAGGACTCTAGCAGGAGTAGGGGGAGGTAGTGAGACAGAAGAAGAGAAGTTAGGCAAAGGAGGGCCGGAGAATTACTTTCTTTTTGAGAAAAACATAGAGCCAGTCAAGGGAGAACCTCTTCCCATTAATTTCATTGGGAAAATTGAGAAGAATGTTGTTTTTCTTAAAGGGGAAATTGAGAGACGTGAGAAGAGTTTAGGGGAACTAGAAGAGACTATTCATGAAAAAATAGACTTATTTGCTTCTACTCCGAATATTTATCCTGTTCAGGGATGGATATCTTCCGGTTATGGATGGCGAACAAATCCTTTTACCAAGAAAAGGGAGTTCCATGGAGCTATTGATATAGCTGCTCCCTGGGGGACAGAGATAAAAGCAGCTGCCCAGGGAAAGATCATTTTCAGTGGATGGAATGATGGTTATGGCTTGGAGATTGAGATAGATGATGGACATGGCTATCACACTGTCTATGGTCATCTTTCTCATATCTTAGTAAAAAAGGGACAATGGGTGGAAAAAGGAGATATTATAGGGAGGCTAGGCAGTACGGGCAGAAGCACAGGGCCTCATTTACATTTTGAGGTATGGCTTAATGGAAAGACGGTTAATCCTTTGAATTTAATGGTAGAGCCCTTGGGGTAAAGTTTAATAGGGAGTTAGCAAAACTTCAGGCGGGAGATGAGAATGTTTAAGAAAAAAGGAAAGTTTAGGGCCAGTAGTATTATAGGTAAAGAAGCGGGGTTTAAAGGGACCTTAAAAGATGAGGAGAGTATTCGCATTGATGGAAAATTTGAGGGAAAAATTCAAGTTGGGGGAAACGTTATTATTGGAAAAGATGCAATTGTTGAAGCGAACATTCAGGCTAAATCGGTAAGTATTGGGGGGAAGGTTATTGGTGACATTGATAGCGAGGAAAGAGTAGAACTTTTCTCCTCAGGAAGCCTGGAGGGAAAGGTAAAAGCTTCTGATTTAACCATTGCCGAAGGAGCTTTCTTTAACGGAGAGTGCAGGATGGTTCCTTTAGAAGAGGAAAAGGAAGAAAAGAAGAAGGAAAAGGAAGAAAAAATATTTAAAAAAACTACTTCGGATAAAAAAGCTGCCTCAGAATTTGAATTTGTTCAGCCTGAAGAAGAGTAATTGTGGGCGGCATAGCCAAGCGGCAAGGCAGAGGACTGCAAATCCTTTAACCCCGGTTCGAATCCGGGTGCCGCCTCCAAATGGCCCGGTTAGCTCAGTGGTTAGAGTGCTTGCTTGACATGCAAGAGGTCGCTGGTTCAAGTCCAGCACTGGGCACCAAAGTCGTCGTTCGTTGCTCGTCGCTTGTATCTCGTAAAGAGGGGAAAGCACCTTCTTCCAGGAGGGGAGAGGGAAGGGATGAGATTACCACGCCTGCCTTCGGCAGGCTCGCAATGACAAGCGGAGATACGCATCACGCACGACGCAATATGAAATATGCCGAGCGTAGCAAGGCGTATCTTGGAACCGATTAAGATGGAAAAGAAAATTCAAAATAAATATAGTCTGGATACTTTGTGGCATAGCACTTCCCATGTTATGGCTCAAGCCGTTAAGAGGATTTTTCCAGGGGTAAAACTGGGAATTGGCCCTTCTATTAAGGATGGTTTTTATTATGATTTTGAAATAGATAGAGCTATTCTTTCTCAGGATCTATCTCGCATAGACAAAGAGATGAAGAAAATTATAAAAGAAAACCTGCCGATTGAGAAAGAAATAGTTAATAAAAAAGAGGCTGAAGAGCTCTTCAAAGAAAGAGGTGAGCCTTATAAACTGGAACTTTTAGCGGGGATAGAGGATGAGGAAGTTACTCTTTACCGACAGGGAGAATTTGTTGATTTATGCCGGGGTCCCCACATTAAAAGGACAGGCGAGATAAACTTTTTTCGTCTTCTTTCTTTAGCTGGGTCTTACTGGCGAGGAGAAGAGAAAAATCCTATGCTCTCTCGCGTATATGGGATATCTTTTTTCCAGGAAGAAGAGCTAGAAAAATACCTGAAGCGCTTGGAAGAAGTAAAGAAAAGAGATCACCGAAAATTAAGCAAACAGCTTGATTTATATAGCATTAGCGAAGAAGTGGGCAGCGGCCTGATTCTCTGGCATCCCAAAGGCTCAAAAATCCGACAAATCATTGAAGATTTCTGGAAAAAAGAACATGAGAAGAGAGGTTATGAGTATATATACTCGCCTCACATAGGTAAAGTCGGTCTTTGGCAAAAGTCTGGCCATTGGGACTTCTATCGGGATATGATGTTTCCTCCTATGAAAGTAAATGGGGATGAGTATCTGGTTAAACCTATGAGCTGCCCTTTTCATGTTCAAATTTACAAAAGGAAGATTTATTCTTATCGGGATCTTCCTCTTAGGTGGTGTGAGCTGGGAACAGTCTATCGGTATGAAAAAAAAGGCGTACTGCACGGCTTACTCAGGGTGCGGGGCTTTACTCAGGATGATGCTCATATCTTTTGTTCTCCTGACCAATTAGGCCAGGAAGTTGAGAATGTGCTGGATCTAGCAATATTTATGCTTTCCTCTTTTGGTTTTAAAAAATATGATGTTGACCTCTCACTTCGTGACCCTCAGGATAGAGCCAAATACATGGGTAGTGATGAAATATGGCAGAGGGCAGAAAATGTTCTTACAGAAGCTTTAGATAGGAAAAAATTGAAATATAAAAGAATTCCCGGAGAGGCAGTATTTTATGGGCCAAAGATTGATATTAAATTAATTGATGCGTTAGGGCGAGGATGGCAGGGGCCCACTATTCAGGTTGACTTTAACTTCCCAGAGAAATTCGACTTGAATTATATCGACAAATATGGTAAAAAACAGAGAGTAGTTATGATTCATAGAACAGTTCTGGGAACTATGGAACGTTTTATTGGTAACCTTATCGAGCACTACGGGGGGGCTCTACCGGTTTGGATTTCTCCTATTCAAGTTAAAATACTCACCGTGACGGAGAAAGAAGAGCATTTTGCTAACGGGATTTATCAACAGCTGGTAAGTGAAGGTATTCGAGCCCGAGTAGATGTGAGGAATGAGATGTTGGGATATAAGGTAAGAGAGACACAATTAGAGAAAATTCCCTATATGCTTATAATAGGGGCAAAGGAGGTAAAAGAAGAACTGGTAACCCTGCGCAAAAGGAATGGGGAAAATTTAAAAGGGATTAAACTGGAAGATTTTATCTCTACGGTAAAGGACGAAGTCAAAACTCGTAACAATAAAGACGGAGGTTAAAATTAGAATAAACGAGCGGATAAGAGCGAAGAGAGTGAGACTTATTGACGAGGAGGGGGAGCAAGCAGGAATTTTTCCCTCGGAAAAAGCTTTAGAAATTGCTCGAGAGAAAGGAAGAGATTTGGTAGAGGTAGCTCCTGAGGCTGATCCTCCTGTCTGTCGAATTCTGGATTATGGAAAGTTTAAGTATCAACAAGAAAAGCGGAGGAAAAAGGCAAAGAAAAAACATTCGACTAACGCTTTAAAGGAAGTAAGGTTAAGCTGTAGAATTGGAGAGCATGATTTTGAGGTAAAAGTAAGGAAAGTATGTGAATTCTTAAAAGAAGGACACAGAGTAAAGCTCTTCCTTAGGTTTAGAGGAAGAGAGATGATTTACAAAGAGCGGGGAAAGGCAATTCTGAAACGAGTGATTGAAAAAATAGAAGGGATAGGAAAGACTGAGTCTGCTCCATCTGTAAGTGGTAGAACAATAGAGCAATATTTGATACCTAAAGTGGGTAAATAGCGTATAGCAGATAGCGTATAGCGTTTAGTGAAAGCAAAGAGCTTTGAGGAAAGCACCCTCTTTCCTTGGAGGGAGTGAGGGGGGAAATAATAGAGCAAGGTACAGAAATTTTCGGAAGAATGTAAACCATATGCATTTAGTTTTTTCTATACGCTACCCGCTATACGCTAAACGCTATTAAATGAGGAGAAGGAAATGCCGAAAATTAAAAGTCATAGAGGGTCGATGAAACGATTTAAACTCACTAAAAAAGGAAAGTTAAAAAGAAATAAAGCTTATACTGGACACTTAAAGGAAAAGAAATCTTCTAAAAAGAAAAGAACTTTGAGGAAGAGCGTTTTATTGAATAAAGGAGACGCAAAGAGAGTTAAGAAGTTAATCTGCGTTTAAAAGAGGGGTATTTAATGACTAGAGTAAAAAGAGGTGTAATCCATACTAAGAAGAGAAAAAAGATTTTGAGACTGGCTAAGGGATATAGAGAGGGAAGAAGTAAACTTTATACCCTGGCTAGTGAGGCTTTAAAGAAAGCATTGTCTGCAAGTTATAAGGGTAGGAAAAGGAGAAAGAGAGACTTTAGAAGACTTTGGACTATAAGAATTAATGCAGCCACTCGTAAGGATGGTCTGCCTTATAGTCTTTTTATAAAGGGACTTAAAAAAGCTAACATTAACCTGAATAGAAAAATTCTTTCGGAATTAGCCATTAATAATCCTTCTGAATTTCAAGAGTTGGTGAAGAAAGCTAAAAAAGGGTTAGAGGAGTAAGTTGCTTCAGTGGTTAAAGTGCTTACTGAGGGTGGTAGGGATATTTATTTGTCTGGTAGGAGTATCTCTGGGGATAGCTCTTTTAACATTAAGAATATTAGTACCTTCGCAAAGAATAGAAGTTCCTTCTATTGCAGGTATGGATGTGGAGGAAGCACTTGTTCTGGTGAGCGAGCAAGATCTAGCCTTAAAGGTGATTGGCAAGAGATATTCTTCTCAAATTCCTCAAGGAGTTATTATTTCTCAGTTTCCCTCTCCAGGAACAAAAGTACGTAAAAATAGAGAAGTCAAGGTGTTCATAAGTGAGGGGACAAGGACAGCAGTGGTACCCTCTCTTATAGGAAAAAAAGTAAGAGAAGCGAGGATATATCTCTCTCAGAGGGGGTTAAACTGTGAAAATATAAGTTATACCTATGCTAGATTTCCTCAAGATGAGGTTATCTCTCAGGATCCTCCTCCTCAAACCAAGATAAATACCGAAGATGGTATAAATATCCTGGTGAGCTTAGGTAGAAGAAATCCAGGATTTTATATGCCTGAGTTTATGGGAAGGAAAATTGAGGAGGTAAAAGATATTTTTGAGAGATTGTCTTTGAAAATCGGGAAGATAAAAGAATCTCCTTCTTCAGGAGAGGAAGGAGTAATTCTTTCTCAGGTTCCCTTGCCCGGAACTCGGGTGGATTGTGAAACTCTTATTGAGTTGGTAGTGAGTACTTTTTATAAGGAAAAACAATCCTTTTCTCAAAAGGTAAGGTGGATACCGACTCTGGTAGAGGTTCCCCTGGGACTAACCAAGAAGAGAGTCAATGTAGTGATCGTGGATAGTCAGGGAAGAAGAACTATAGATTATGGAGAGAGGGAAGCAGGGGGAAAAGTAAGGATTATTTCTAAAGTAGTGGGAAGAGGAGAGATCAGAATCTATGTGGATGGCAAATTAGTTAAGATAGAGAAAGTTGAGGAGTAGATGGTGAAAATAGCAGCTTCACTACTGGCGGCTGATTTTAGCTGCCTTTATGAAGAGGTAAAAAAAGTAGAAAAAGAGGTAGATAGTCTTCACTTTGATATAATGGATGGTCATTTTGTTCCCAATATAACTTTTGGCCCACAGGTAGTCGCTTCTCTAAGAGAAAAAGTTAACTTGCCTTTTGAGATTCATTTGATGGTAGAAAATCCTCAGGAATGGATTATTCCTTTTGCCAGAGCAGGTGGTGATTTAATTACTATTCATCTAGAGACTTCCCATCACCTGGATCGATTGATTACTCTTATTAAAAAGGAGGGAAAGAAGGCTGGCATAGCTTTGAATCCTGCTACTTCCCTTTGCGGATTAGAATATATTCTCTCTGGGTTAGATTTAGTTCTGGCTATGACAGTTAATCCTGGTTTCGGAGCTCAGGATTTTCTTTTCTCTGTCTTGCCAAAGATAAAAAGCCTTCGGCAAATGGCTAAGGAACGGGGAGTTCCCTTTGAAATTGAAGTAGATGGAGGAATTAATCAAGCCACAGCGAGGCAGGTTATAGAAGCAGGGAGTTCCACTTTAGTGGTAGGAACGGCTGTCTTTGGCGCATCTGACCCGAAAGAAGCAATCCTTAGATTGAAGAATAGTTAGAAAGGAGATAGCAGTGGCAGCAAAGATCCAACTAAGAAGAGTGGGAGCCAAAAAGGTTCCCTTCTATCGTATAGTAGTGGCAGATTCTCGTTCTCCATCAAAGGGAAGGTTTATTGATAGATTAGGATGGTATGACCCGCGAGAGAAAAAAGTAGGTGTAAACAAGGAGAATAAGGAAAAGATTTTGGATTGGATCCATAAGGGAGCTCAACTTACTAATTCGGTTAAAAAATTACTCATAAATTTTTCTATCCTTTCCCTGGATGAGTTGTCCTAATTAGTTCGGAGTTCATTGACAAAACACTAAACGAGGAGGTTGAAATGCGGGAGCTAGTAGAGTACATGGTCAAACACGTAGTGGATTCCCCGGATGAGGTGAAGGTGCAGGAGATAAAGGCGGAAAAAATCATTCTATTGGAAATCTCTGTAGCCAAGGCAGATATGGGCAAGGTAATAGGGAAGGGAGGTAGAGTGGCTAATGCTATACGGACGATTGTAGGCGCCGCCGCAGCCAAGGTAAGAAAGAGAGTGATGGTAGAGATTTTAGAGGAGGAACAATAAGTATTCAGGATGCGCGTTGATATTATTACTCTGTTTCCTTCAATGTTTAAGAATCCCTTTGATGAAAGTATGATTAAAAGAGCAAAGGAGAAAGGGATTCTGGAGATTAAACTTCATGATTTGCGTCAATTTACCCATAACAAACACAGAACCGTAGATGACGCTCCCTATGGAGGAGGAGCGGGTATGGTCATGAAGCCGCAGCCTCTTTTCCAAGCGGTGGAAAATATCAAAGAAGAGATTAATTCTTCTTTTAGAATCATTCTCTTATCCCCCCAGGGCAGGCTCCTCAATCAGAAAAAGGTTAAAGAGTTGGCTAAGGAAAGGGCCTTGCTTTTTATATGTGGACATTATGAAGGTGTTGATGAGAGAGTGAGAGAGCATCTGGTAGACGAGGAAATATCTCTAGGTGATTATGTTCTTACAGGAGGAGAACTTGCCGCTATGGTTGTGGTAGATGCAGTAGTTAGAATGCTCCCGGGAGTCCTCGGTTCCGAGAACTCTGCTCGTGAGGATTCCTTTTATGAAGGTCTTTTGGATTATCCTCAGTATACCAGACCATCTGATTTTAGAGGATGGAAGGTACCTTCGGTGCTTTTGTCCGGCAATCACCAAAAGATTAAGGAGTGGCGAAGAAAAAAGATGTTAGAGACTACTCTAAGGAAGCGTCCTGATTTATTGGAAACTCTCAAGCTTGACCAGAAAGATGAAAAGTTATTGGAGGAGATTAAGAAAACCCGGGCAAAAGACTAGTTGTAAGTTATACGAGATAAGAGGTTAAAATAAAATGCAAACCAGAATGGAAAAAATAGAAGCAGAAGCAATGAAAAAGGATATTGCAGGATTTCGCGTGGGGGATACAGTAGCTGTGCATTTTAGCATTCGTGAGGAAAAGAGAAAAAGGGCCCAGATATTTGAAGGGGTGGTTCTGCGGAGAAGAGGAGGAAAGACCAGAGAGACCTTTACAGTGAGGAAGACCTCCTTTGGCATAGGAGTAGAAAGAGTGTTTCCTTTGCATTCACCATTGATTAAAAAAATAGAGATTATCAAGCGAGGAAGAGTAAGAAGAGCCAATTTATCCTATTTGAAAGATAGAACTAAGAGGTGAAAAAAAGAGGAAAAGGATTATCCTGGCTCAAGGAAACGGTTGAAAGCGTGGTTATTGCTTTTTTTTTGGCTTTTGTAATAATTATATTTGTAGTACAAGGCTTCTGGATTCCTACCGGTTCTATGGAGCCAAATTTTCACATCGGGGATCGTATTTTGGCCTACAAGTTTTTCTACGGTATAAACAATGTAAAGCGAGGAGATGTAATTATCTTTAAATTTCCCCTCGATCCTAGCAAGAATTATGTTAAGAGAGCCATTGGACTGCCGGGTGATGAAATCGACGTAAGGGATAAAAAGGTCTATGTTAACGGGAAGCTCTCAAATGAGCCTTACGTTATCCATAAAGATTCCGGGATCTGTAAAGATCCCTGGCACGAATACTATATTCGTGATCAATATGGACCAATAAAAGTTCCTTCTGATTCTTTATTTATGATGGGTGATAATAGAGATTCTAGTTATGATAGCCGTTATTGGGGATTTGTTCCTGCCGAGAATATTATAGGGGAGGCATTTTTTCTTTATTGGCCCCCCTGGCGGATGAGAATTATAAAGGGATCTTCATAACATGCTGGAAAGAAAGGAGTTGGGGAATAGGGGAGAGGAGATAGCCACTAATTTCTTGAAAAAACAGGGTTACCGGATTATAGAAAGAAATTATCAATCCAGGATGGGGGAGATGGATATAGTAGCCCGAGAGGCAGAGACTATAGTATTTGTAGAAGTAAAAGCCCGCCGAAGTGCTGATTTTGGCTTGCCTGAAGAAGCCCTTTCTTATGATAAGAGACGCCGACTAACCAGATTAGCTCTAGGTTATCTTGCCCACCATAAAATAAAGGATAAAAATTGCCGTTTTGATGTAGTGAGTATTTTGATGGATGAGGATAGAGTTAAAGATATTCGGTTGATCAAAAATGCCTTCGAAGCAGTGTAGTTAGATATGCCTCGCTGCGCTCGGCATATCTCGTACATCGTACTTCGTTATTCAAAAAACATTGAAATTCCGATACGAAAACATATCAACTTCTCTGCTTCTTACTTCTTACTTCTTGCCTCTTATGGCTTAAAGCTTATAGCTTATTATCTCCCACCAGGGATTTTACCTTAAATGGCTTTCCATCCTTTATAAAAACCCTGGGTACTCGTTCTTTATCGACCATGCAGATAACCTCATAAACAATACTTCCGATTTTTTCGGCTATTTCCTCAGCCCATATCGTTTCCGAGTTCTGTTTTCCCCAGAGAATAACCTCATCGCCAATTCGAACTTCGGGAATGTGGGTTACATCTATCATACATAGATCCATGCAAATTCTTCCAATTATTGAGGCTCGCTGTCCTCTTACCAGAACTTCTCCCTTATTAGAAAGAAGCCTGGAATAGCCGTCTGCATACCCTACCGGTAAGGTAGCCACTTTAGTGGGCTTAGTAGTAGTATAAGTTCTTCCATATCCTATACTTTTGCCAGGAGAAATCTTTTTTAGGAAAATAATTTTAGTCTTAAATTCTGCTGCTGGCTTCAGTTCCACTGTTCGCTTAGTCTTGGGCGAGGGAAACAATCCATAAAGGATTATGCCCGGCCTCACTGCATCTAGATACATAGAAGATGAATTCAGAATAGCGGCACTATTTGCTATGTGCTTAAGAGGAATATTTATTCCCTCTTTTTCTAGCTCAAGGAGTGTTTTTTTGTATTTATCCAGCTGCATCCTTGTATAAACTCCATCCTCTTCATCGGCAGCAGCAAGGTGAGTGAAGATACCATCAATCTTTATATTTTTCATTCCCCTTATTTTTTTAACAAAATTTAGAGTATCAGGTGGCGGGATTCCTAATCGCCCCATACCTGTATCAATTTTTATATGAACTCCAGCCGTTTTTCCATTCTTTCCCGCTATTTTAGATAGTGTTTCTAGCGTTTGGAGATTACATATAGTAGGAACAAGATTATAGGAGAGAAGTGGTTCTAACTGGTTCTCAGGGGTAAGCCCGCAAATTAAAATGGGGGCTTTGATGCCAGCTTTACGTAATACTATCCCTTCTTCAACCACACCTACGGCCAACATGGTAACACCATTTTCCAGAGCTACCTGTGATACCTCAACTGCCCCATGCCCATAAGCGTTTGCTTTGACTACAGCAATGATTTGAGTATTTCTGCCAACTATTCTTTTTATGGTTCTTACATTATGAGCAACAGCATCAAGATTAATCTCCAACCATACAGGCCTTATATTCTGCATTAATCTCTCTTTCTTTTACAGCCAATTCTATAAAAGTTAAGGAGTTGAGTCAAGGACGGGATGGGGGAAACGGATATGACGGTGGAAACGGAATGCTTGGTTTTTTGGTAAACCTGTTTTCATTCCCAGAGGGGGTGAGCCCCACTGGGAATGAAGGAGAAGAAGGAGAAAGAGGAGTACGAGTATGAGGAGAAGAATGTCCAAGGTGATTTTCCTAGATAATTGCCTTAGCAACTCTCAAAACAAGCTGAAGAACTTTAAGCTCTTTATGGCGAAGGAGGTTCACTATTTTCTCAATT
>JAUWRC010000117.1 GCA_030610745.1 Clostridia bacterium | reverse complement strand
TTCCTTTCCTTGGCCTTTTTTTCAGCTCCAGGAAAATCGTCAAGGGAAAGACGGATCTATTAATATTTGTTACTCCTTATGTTCTGCCAGAAGAGCTGGAAGAGGGGGACTTAATAGAAAAGCGCAAATCAACAAAAAGTAAAATAACCGAGATATATGAAAGGGGTTTGGCTTATCAAAAATTGGGAGAATATGAAAAGGCAAAACAGTGTTTTGAGGAAGCCATAGAAAATAGTCGGATTTATGGTTTTTCCGATACTCTGGAATCTGTAGAAAAACAGCTGGCCGCTCTTAAAACCAGGGAATTGAAAATGGAAGAGGAAACAAAAAAGCAAACAAAAACATTAACTCTAGTAATTTTGGGAATCATCATTGGCTGCGCCTTAAGTCAGTAAGAGTTGCTTTACCAAGCCACTCACCTTCTTTTAGTTTTCTTCTTGCCTTACCTAATATTACTTGTGATAGCAAGCATAAAGTTTTGCTCTGAAATTCATCCCAGTTTTAACTTTACCATAAAATATTCCTCTAGTTTTTGGTGAAGTCGAGAATCATAGCTTAAGGCTTACAGCTTTCTCTTTTCTCTACCTTGATTTTATTATTTCTTATAAACTCATAGACTTCTTCTCGTGTGAACACTCCGGTCGTACAGCCCATTTTTCGTCCCGCAGATGCTCCCATAGCACTAGCAAACTTTACTATCTTCTCGAGCTCCCAGTCACTCATAATACCAAAGATAAAACCAGCAGTGAAGGCATCTCCTCCTCCAGAAGAATCTATAGTTTTAATTTTATAAGCAGAAGCCTGAACAATCCTGTCTTTGGTTCTTACTAGCGAGCCCTCTTTTCCCATAGTAATAACTACCGTCATCTCTGAATTGTATTTTAGTATCTCTTCTGCCTGTTTCCCAGGATCAACCTGACCGGTTATTATCCTTGCCTCATCAGTATTGGGTAGAAAGAAATCAGTAAATTCAAGTGCTTTTTTACATCTATTTATCCAGTTAATCTCTCCCGAAGGAATGACTACATCTAATACTGTAACCAGGCCTCGTTTTTTGGCAAACTTGAGGAGTCTGGCCAGGGAATCTTCATCCAATTTAGAAAGAACACCGTATCCTCCTAGATAAAGGAGCTTTGCCTGACTAATATAACCAAAATCAATATCGTCAATACTAAAATCAGCATTAGCGCCCGGAGTATAGATAAATCTTCTATCCTCGGAGGGGGTGAGAATAATTATTGTCTTAGAGGTTTCAAATTTATCGGATATGGTAATTTTTGAGATATCGACTCCTTCTTTCTCTAAATCTTTCTTAAGAAAATCACCAAAGGTATCTCTTCCTACTTTTCCCATTGCTGCAACCCTTACCCCGAGCCTGGCTAAAGAAACAGAGGTATTGTGAGCATGGCCCCCGCCGAAGAGAAAAATCTCCTCGGTAAATACCAGCTGGCCAGGTTCAGGCACTTTCTCAATAGGGCTGGCGAGAATATCTGCTACCAGGATACCTGCACAGATAACATCAATTTTCTCTTTCATTTTATCTTCGGCTTCTCCGCCGTCTCCAGTATCTGGCCATTATAAATTTCTCGCAGATGATTGAAGATATTGAGGTATTCTTTACTTTTATAGTCAGGATAAGTCCACTCCCAGGGCTCAAAACCCCTTCCTTTTTTAAACTTAAGGGTAACCTCAGCATAAATTCCTTTCTTTAAATAAATTCGATGTTGAAAGTTTTTGGTAGTAGCCAGGACCAGTTTGGAAAGAGTGAGGTATCCGGGGTCAAGATTTATACGGCGATGGGTGGAGTTAGGAGAAGGAAAATTTTCTTTAAGTTGGTTAGAATGAGGAGAAAGAAAATCTTTCTCAAGCTGGTTGGTAAATAGCTTGATTTCTACTATTTTTGCCGGGTCAATCAGATTCTGAAAACTTATGAACTCTCTCTTTAAGCCACCCCCCATCTCTTTTTCGTAATGCTCGGTATAGTGAAAGGAAAGAATAGGACTTTTGAAATCAATAGGACCAAATCTCTGGCTAAGTTCTTTTTCTACCTCATCAAACAAATTTTCCTTCCCCGAGATCATGCCCACAATTAACTTCACCGGTAAAGGCTGCTTGACTTTCCCCATCTATTAGCTTTCCTTAACTTCGTAGCGGTTTGATTTATCAAACATTGTCGGATGAATCCGACCGCTACATTAGCCGAATCAAAAAGTAGCTCCCCACAACAAATGTGGCAATCATAGCTATAACATCCCAGCCCAGTTTTAAGAATGATTTCCGAGACCTATAGATTAATCCTACAATGACTATGCTGGTAAGGATCATACCCAAAAGGAGGGTTAGAGTGTGTTCTGGAGCCAGGCAAGATAAAAATTCTCCTTCTCGAAAGAAAAGATCACAAAGAGGAATAATCATTATATCCAGGAAGTTAGCTCCTAAAATATTGCCCATAGCCATATCAGCGGCAAATTTAAGACTGCTTATGGAAACTACCAGCTCGGGTAGAGAAGTAGCCAGGGCAAGAAAGATAGTACCTACCAGAGCTTCGCTCCAACCCATTGTTACCACTATTTCCTCTCCAATTTTAGCCAGCCATATTCCCAGAAAGATTATGCTAATGAAACAGAGGGAAAATAGGACTAAAGCTAAGCTCAGGCTAATATTCGGGTATGATGGGGATGATTTTGCCGAAGCCTTCTCTTTTGATTTGTTTTTTACCTCGTATCCAAAAATAAGCCTGAGCCCGAGGATGTAAATAATAAGAAGAATAAGACTATCAAATCCGAAATTAAATAGGCCTAGAGTTCCATCAAACTGGGCTCGCAAAAGAATAGAGAAAGTAGCCAGCCCCATAGCTATAAGACCCAGCCCTCCATAAAGGATATGATGCGTTTTCACTGTGGGAAGAAGTGCTCCCTTGCCTTGGAGCAAATCCAATAAGCTGATAAACATTAAATTTATGACAATGGAGCCGAAGATGTTTCCTGCCGCCAGATTAGGCGATTGAACAATGGTTATAGAGCTTACACTGGTGACCATTTCAGGAAGAGTGGTAGCTAGAGCAAGAAAAGCAAATCCCATAAGGCCCCGGCTCAGACCCGTCTTCTCTGAGATGATATCTCCGTAATAGGAGAGTTTATAACCAGTATAAAGAATACATATTCCACAGATAATGAATTTTAACCATGTAAACATTGATATCCTCGTACTTCGTATTCCCTCTCCCTGAGGGGAGAGGGCTAGGGTGAGGGAAAACTAACTAATTAACTCAATTAACTAATTCTCACATTATTCAAGCCAGCCTATCAGATCTTTGAAATTCTTGATTCCTTTTACCTGCATATATTGTTTAATGCCTTCAATTACCTTAAGAGCTGTTTTAGGGTCAACAAAATTTGCTGTTCCTATGGCTACGGCACTGGCTCCAGCTAAAATAAACTCCAGAGCATCTTCTGCATTGGTGATTCCCCCCATGCCTATCAAAGGTAAATTGACTTTTTGAAAAGTTTGCCACACTCCTCTTACAGCAATAGGTCTTATGGCTGGCCCGGAAAGGCCGCCCGTGATGTTACCTAACTTAGGCTTTCTCCTCTCTACATCAATGGACATACCCAGTACGGTGTTTATCAGCGATAAAGCTTCTGCCCCTGCCTCTTCAGAAGCCTGCGCAGTTTCGGTGATATCAGTTACATTAGGGGTAAGTTTAACTATAAGGGGAATATCGGTGACTTCCCTTAGTCTTTTTACCAGAGAAAAAGTTTGCTCTGGATCAGTACTGAAAATAAGGCCTTTTTCTTTCACGTTAGGGCAGGAGATATTCACTTCCAGGGCACTTATTCCTCTGGCTTGATTTAATCTTTCAGCAAGGACTAGGTACTCCTCCTCTTTTTCTCCGGCAATGTTGACAATTATCGCTGTTTGGAACCCTCGTAAAAAGGGGAGTTTTTCTTTGAGAAAAACGTCCATCCCTGGATTTTCTAATCCAATAGCATTAAGAAGACCGGCAGGGGTTTCTGCTAAACGAGGAGAAGGATTTCCTTCTCTAGGCTTCAGAGTAACTGCCTTGGTTATTATTCCTCCCAGTTCATTTAAGTCAATCAACTGAGCATACTCTTCTCCATAGCCAAATGTTCCCGAAGCAACCAGAACTGGATTATTCAAGCTAATCCGACCCAGCTTGATTTTCAAATTTACATTCAATTACTTGCCTTTTGATAAGAGCCCTGGGTCATTGTGAGTCAGGTCCTTTGCCTGTCATTGCGAGGCGCCTGCCTGTGCGGACACGCAGACAGGAAGCCGAAGCAATCTCTTTATAGAGCTTATTCTGAAACTCAGGATGCCATAAAATGGAGTAAATGTCAACGAAAGCGCGTTAATAACCATTTCCATGCTGGTAAAATTTTTATATTAATTGTACAGGCTGTCTTTTGAAAATAAGAACTTGCCTTCATAAAACACTTTTATACTTTTGTCAAGGAAAAAAGTGCTCCTTTTCTTCCTTGTTTTAAGTATCAAATAAAGAGACGATCGCTACCTAATCCGTGAATTGTCGTTCGTGAATCGTAAATCGGAAAAGCGCTTTGTCTTTTATAACTTACCGCTTACAACTTAAAACTTATATATTCCGTAAAGAA
>JAUWRC010000017.1 GCA_030610745.1 Clostridia bacterium | reverse complement strand
GCTCAAGCAAAGTTGGAAGCTGGATAAGAGGGGAGGTGCCAGAGTGGCCAAATGGGGCGGGCTGTAAACCCGTTGGCGTTGCCTACGCTGGTTCAAATCCATCCCTCCCCACCAATCTTGTATCTCGTTGTTCGTCGCTCGTGGCTCGTGAAAGAAAAAACAGAGCGGAGAGTGCATTTCGCGAGCTGTCGCTCGATGGAAAAGAATTTTTCATGTGCTAAGGGCTATCCGACTATACTGTTTGATAAATCAAACCGCTACTAGATACGAGATACGAACAACGAGCGACAAGCAACGAATTATAAGGAGGAAAAAGATGGCGCGAGAAAAATTTGTGCGGACTAAGCCTCATCTTAATATTGGGACAATCGGACATGTAGATCATGGGAAGACCACTCTTACAGCAGCTATAACCCAAGTTTTAGCCAAGAAGGGATGGGCTGAGCCGAAGACTCTAGAGGAAATTGATGCTGCTCCCGAAGAGAAGGAAAGAGGTTTAACAATTTCTATTTACCATGCAGAGTATGAGACGGAAAAAAGACATTATGCTCACATAGACTGTCCGGGGCACGCTGATTATATTAAGAATATGATTACCGGGGCGGCACAAATGGACGGAGCTATTTTGGTAGTTTCTGCTGCTGATGGAGCTATGCCTCAGACCAGAGAGCACATTCTTCTTGCTCGTCAGGTAAATGTTCCAGCCTTGGTGGTTTTTTTAAACAAGGTAGATCAGGTAGAGGATAAAGAGCTGTTAGAGCTGGTAGAGTTGGAAGTACGCGAACTTCTGTCTAGTTATGAGTTTCCTGGAGATGAAATACCTGTTATCTCTGGTTCAGCTCTTCAGTGTCTTGGGTGTGTGTGTGGAAAAGAAGAGTGTCCCAAATGCGGCCCCATACTTAAATTACTTGATGCAGTTGACGATTATATTCCTATGCCACCAAGAGAAGTGGACAAACCTTTTCTATTGGCCGTAGAGGATGTTTTCACTATCACAGGAAGAGGAACAGTAGCTACAGGAAGGCTTGAGAGAGGAAAGATAAAAGTGGGAGATCAGGTGGAGATAGTGGGGATGTCTGATGAAATCAAGAAGACAGTAGCTACCGGGGTAGAAATGTTCAGAAAAACATTGGATGAGGCTCAAGCAGGAGATAATATTGGAGTGCTTTTGCGGGGTACAGAAAAGGATGAGATACAAAGAGGTCAGGTGCTGGCTGCCCCTGGCAGCATAACTCCCCATACAAAGTTTGAAGCAGAGGTATATGTGTTAAACAAAGAAGAAGGGGGACGACATACGCCTTTCTTTGAGGGTTACCGTCCTCAGTTTTACTTCCGCACTACCGATGTGACCGGAGATGTTAATCTTCCTGAAGGGGTTGAGATGGTTATGCCCGGTGATAATGTAAAATTAACTATAAATCTTATTACTACTATTGCTATGGAGCAGGGTTTAAGGTTCGCCATACGAGAGGGAGGACATACAGTAGGAGCGGGTGTAGTAGGCAAGATAATCAAGTAGGAAAGAAAGATGAAGCAGGTAATTACTCTTGTTTGTACTGAGTGTAAAAGGAGAAACTATACTACTACTAGAGAAAAAAAGACCCCCTCTTTAAGTCTTAAAAAGTACTGTAGGTTTTGTCGTAAACATATCCTCCATAAGGAGAAATAGGTCCGTAGCTCAACTGGCTAGAGCACCGGACTCCAAATCCGGCGGTTGCGGGTTCGAGTCCTGCCGGGCCTGCCAAAATAGTATTTAGTGAATGGTCGTTAGTGAATAGTAAAGGGAGATTCGGTAAATTTTCCTGGAGATGAGAACAGCGCTCGTCCGAATCTGGGTTTAATTAACAACCAACAACGAAAATGATAAAAAAGATAAGTGTTTTTCTTCGAGCGGTAAAAGGAGAGATGAAAAGGGTGACTTGGCCTTCTCGACCTCGCATAATAAGGTCCACTCTCGTGGTTTTGATAACTGTTGTCATTTTTGCTGTGCTTATAGGGGGCATAGACCTTATGTTTTATCAGATTCTAAAATTTTTTCTAAAATAATGAGGAAACTATGAGTAAGGAATGGTATGCTCTTCATACGTATGCTGGGCAAGAAGATAAGGTGAGGGCAAGTCTTAAGCAAAGAATCGAGTCTTTTGGAGTAAAAGATAAGATTTCCCGTATTTTGATTCCTAAAGAGAGAATAACCGAAATTAAGAACGGAAAGAGGAGAACTTATAGGAGAAAGTTTTTCCCTGGGTATATGTTGATTGAGGCAGACCTGACGGATGAGGCTAAGTTTGTTATTAGCAATACGCCGGGAGTTAGCGGTTTCGTTGGCCCTAAAGAGCAGCCGGTTGCTTTAGATAAAAAAGAAGTGACCAATATTGAGTACCGAATAGGTCTGTTGGAGAAAAAGCCTAAGCCCGGTATTATTTTCGAGCCAGGGGAAAGCATTCGTATTACCCAAGGGCCCTTTACTAACTTCCAGGGAGAAATAATAGAACTTAATCCTCAACAGCAAAGGCTTAAAGTTTTGGTTTCTATATTTGGTAGAGAAACTCCTTTAGAATTAGAATATGTGAATGTGGAGAGACTTTAATGGCCAAAAAACCAATTATGGCTAGTATTAAACTACAAATTCAGGCAGGGAAGGCTAATCCTGCTCCTCCGGTGGGACCAGCATTGGGTCAGCATGGTGTTAACATAATGGGTTTTTGTAAGTCTTTTAATGAAAAGACCAAGAACAAAGGTGATATCTTAATACCGGTATTGATAACTATTTATAAGGATAGATCCTTTACTTTTGAACTAAAGACTCCTCCTGCTGCGTCCTTACTTAAGAAAGCAGCTGGAATCGAGAAAGGTTCAGGACAGCCTCATAAAAAGAAGGTAGGCACGGTAACGAGAAAAGATCTAGAAAAAATAGCTCAGACCAAAATGGTAGATTTAAATGCCTACGATATTCCTTCAGCAGTGAGAATCATTGAAGGCACAGCCAGAAATATGGGCTTGAGAGTGAAGGAAGAAAATACCAGTTAATTGAGTTAATTAGTTAATTGAGAGATTGAGTTAGGAAAAAGCGTTTTATGAGAAGAAGCAAAAGATATCTTCTGGCAAAGAAAAAGCTCGAGAAAAACCAATTCTATGGGCCTCTGAAAGCTATAGAATTGGTTAAAGAGATTTCTAACTCTCAGTTTGAGGAATCAGTGGAGATAGCTATTTCTCTCAATATAAAACCAAAAGAAAAAGGAGAGCGAGTAAGGGGAACAGTAATACTTCCTCAAGGGACAGGAAAGACCATAAAAATACTGGTTTTTGCTAAAGGAGACAAAGCCCGCCAGGCAGAAGAGAAAGGAGCGGACTACGTAGGGGCAGAGGAGATAGTAAAAAGAATCGAAGGAGGATGGCTAGATTTCGATGCTGTAATCTCAACTCCTGAAATGATGAGAGTAGTGGCAAGATTGGGAAGGATTCTCGGTCCACGTGGTTTAATGCCTTCTCCCAAGATTGGGACAGTGAGTGATGATCCTGCCAGCGTTATAGAGGAACTAAAAAAAGGTAAGGTCGAGTATAGGAATGACGCTACGGGAGTGATACATGTTTTGCTAGGAAAAACTTCCTTTTCTAAAGAGGCCTTGTGGGATAATTTCAAGGTTTTGTTGACCTCCTTGGTTAAAGATAAACCTTCCACAGTAAAAGGAAGATATGTCAAGGGAATTTCTCTTTGCTCTACCATGGGTCCAGGAGTAAAGATAAACGTAGAGAAAACTCTGGAGATGTTGTGAGATGAACAGACAAGCAAAGATAGAAGAAGTGAAGAGAATAGGAGAAGATTTGAAAAAGAGTGAGGCCTCTTTTATCTTTGATTACCAGGGGTTAAAAGTAGTCGAGCTGACCGAATTTAGAAAAATGCTAAGAGGGGTAGAAGCGAGATTCCATGTAGTCAAAAATAGTTTAGCTCATCGAGCTATAGAGAAAATAGGGCTGGAGGGTTTGAATCAGTTTTTTTCTGAAGGTACAGGGATAATTTTTGTTGGAAAAGACCCCCTGGCTTCGGCTAGAATAGTTAAAGAATTTATTCTAGATCATCCCAATCTAGCTATAAAAGGGGGAATTTTAGGTAGAAATATCCTGAAGAGTGACGAGGTAAGGCGTCTGGGAGAGATGCCTTCGCGAGAAGTTCTCCTATCACAGCTTCTAGGAGGCATACAGTCTCCCTTGAGGAAATTATTGGGAATTTTGAATTCCCCCCTGAGTAATTTAATGGGCTTATTGAAAGCAATTTTGTCAAAGAAGAAAAGTAATGATTCACCGCAAAGTTTGCAGAAAGAAGATGATTAGTGGATTAGTTAATTAGAGATTAGTTAATTGAGAGATTGAGTTTGTAGATATTAGTTAATTGAGTTGATTAGTGAATCAGTGAATTGAGTTAAAAGACTAAAAATGAACTAATCTCTAATCTCTAATCTCTAATAAACTAATTAACTTTAGAAGGGAAGGAGACAGGAGTATGACACGAACATTAGCAGCAAAAAAGGATGCCGAAAAGGTGGATGAGCCAACCACAGTAAAAAAAGAAGATAAAAAGACTAATGAACCAAAAGTAGGGATAAGTAAAGAAACCAAGAAGGTGAATAGGCCAAAAGCGGATGAGCCAGAAGTGGAAATAAGTAAAAAAAAAGAGAAGAAGACCGGTGAGCCAAAAGCAAAAACAAAAACAGAAGTAAGTAAAGAGGCCGAGAGGATGGGTAAGCCAGAGGCAAAGGCGGGTAAAAAAGAGGAGATTATAAAAGCAATTGAGGGGATGAATGTACTGGAGCTTACAGAATTAATAAAGGAACTCGAAGATAGGTTTGGAGTACAAGCTATTGCTCCTCAAATCGCTGCGCAAGCTTCTCTATCTCCTGAGAAAAAGTTAGAGGAAGAGAAGACTGAATTTGATGTAATCTTAAGTGAGATGGGGAGTAAAAAAATTCAGGTAATTAAGGAGGTACGGAAACTTACCTCTCTGGGGCTAAAGGAGGCTAAGGATTTAGTAGAACAGGCTCCGAAGCCTGTTAGAGAAGGAGTGTCCAAAGAAGAGGCTCTCAAGATCAAAGAGGTTCTAGAGGCTGCAGGAGCTAAGGTAGAGTTAAAATAAATTGTGTTCATTGTTCGTAGTTCGATAGTGACGTAAGTCACTATAGGCTTAGTTCGTAGTCAGAAAAGACGGTTCAGAACTAGGAAGAAATTAGAAAATCCTAGTCAACGAACTACGAACTAAGAGGGAGATTAATTTATGTACAAAAAAATAGGGGAAAAGGTAATAGATTTTACTAAGTCTGACCCCTGTATGGAGATTCCCGATCTTTTGGAGCTACAAAAAACTTCCTTCGAAAATTTTCTACAGAAGGATATTCCCCCAGAAAAAAGAAAAAGAGAGGGCCTGCAAGGAGTTTTTAAGGGTGTTTTTCCTATAGAGAGCTATAATGGGAAAGTGGTCTTAGATTTTATTGAGTACCATTTCAATGAACCCAGGTATCTTATAGAAAGCTGCGAGGAAGAGGGATTGACTTATTCTCTCCCTTTCTACGTTAAGTTTCGCTTAATCAAAAAGGAGACAGGAGAGGTGACAGACCAGGAGGTTTATCTAGGGGATTTTCCTCTGATGATGGAAAGGGGAAGTTTTATTGTTAATGGGGCAGAGAAGATAATAGTTAATCAATTGCAGCGCTCTCCCGGTGTTTTTTTCGAAGAGAATACTTCTGCTTCTTCTGGGAGACAGATATCCTACCAGGCACGAATTATTCCTGAGCGAGGGAATTGGCTCGATTTTGGAATAAAAGATAATCTTTTATATATGCGCATTAATAGGGGAAGAAGACAGCTGGCTACTCTGTTTTTAAGAGCTATGGGAGGGAGTCCCAGGCAAATTCTTAAAGAGTTTTCTCATCCCGAAGACAAAAAAATTCTGGAAGACAGTTTCGCGCAAGATGGGGCTAGTTCGCAAAAAGAGGCTCTTCTTAAGATTTGCCAGAGACTCAGACCTGGTCGTCCTCTTGTTTTTGAGTCGGTCAAAGAGATTTTTACCAGAACTTTTCTCGATTCTCGTAGATACAATTTGGGTAAGATAGGTAGGTTTCAACTTAACAAAGAGTTGGGTTTGGACGAGGATTGGAAAACAGAGGTTCTTAAGTTAAGTGATGTAGTAGGAGTCGTAAAGTCTCTATTTAGCTTAAACAGGGAAAAAAAGGAAAAAGAGAGTTTAGACCATCTTTCTCATAGAAGAGTGAGGGGGGTAGGCGACCTTTTGATTAATCAACTTCGTATTGGATTAACTCACCTGGCAAGAATAGTTCAACAAGGAATGAGCATTCAGGATCCGGATACCATTACGCCGCGTTCTTTAGTTAACATTGGAACGGTAAGAAATTCAATCAATAGTTTTTTTAATACAGGAACTCTTTCTCAGTATTTAGATCGAACTAATCCTCTGGCAGAATTAACTCATAAACGCAGACTCTCTGCCCTGGGGCCGGGTGGGCTGACCCGAGTGCAAGCAAAGGAAGAAGTAAGAGATATACACTATACTCATTATGGGCGTATCTGTCCTATAGAGACACCTGAGGGACAAAACATTGGTTTAATTAATTCCCTGGCTACCTATGCTAGAGTGAATGAGTTTGGTTTTTTGGAGACTCCTTATAGAAAAGTAAAAGATGGGAAAGCATTTCGGGAAGTGGTATATCTTGATGCCCGAGAAGAGGATAAGTACTATATTGCTGGTGCTGGTACTGTAGATAAGGAAGGAAATTTTCTTTCCTCAGAACTTATAGCCAGGTTCAGAGGAGAGATTGTAAGTGTCCCCAAAGAAAGAGTAGATTATGTGGATGTTTCCCCCAAACAGATAGTCAGTATTACTACTTCTTTAATTCCTTTTTTGGAACATAATGAGGCTAATCGGGCTTTGATGGGTTCAAATATGCAGCGTCAGGCAGTGCCATTGGAAAATCCGGAACAGGCTTTCGTTCAAACAGGAATGGAGGCAAAAGTAGCCGAAGATTCTATGAGTGCAGTGAGAGCAAAAAGGGAAGGAGAGGTTGTCTCCCTCGATGCTGACGGGATAAGGATAAAAACCCCAAAAGGAATAGATACCTACGGCTTAACTAAATTTAAAAGATCTAATCAAAGAACCTGTATAAATCAAAGACCCATTGTGTCTAAAGGTGATAAAGTAAAAGAAGGAGCCTTCATAGCCGATGGTCCGGCCATCCATGAGGGTAAGTTATCCCTGGGTCGTAACGTTCTGGTAGCTTTCATGTCTGGAGAAGGATATAATTTCGAAGACGCAATTCTCATTAGTGAAAAGTTGGTTAAAGAAGATATTTTCACTTCTATACATATTGAAGAGTTTCAAATAGAGGCAAAGGAACTCCGCTCAGGGGTAGAGGAGATAACCGCAGATGTTCCTAATGTTGAGGAATCGGCTTTAAAGGATTTAGACGAAAGGGGTATTATAAGAGTCGGAGCACAGGTAAAATCGGGAGATATTCTGGTGGGTAAGGTGACCCCTCAGGTAGAGATAAAGCTTACTCCGGAGGAAAGACTCTTACGGAGTATCTTTGGAGAAAAGGCGCAAAAGGTTAAAGATAACTCTCTGAGAGTTCCCCATGGAATTAAGGGTAAGGTAATCGGGGTTAGGGTTTTTTCTCAAGCCCATAAGAATGATCTGCCTGTGGATATAAAAGAGAGAGTGAAGGTATATGTGGCTATTCGGCGTAAAATTGAGATAGGGGATAAGATGTCTGGTCGACACGGAAACAAAGGAGTTGTTGGTAAGATACTTCCTGAAGAGGATATGCCTTATCTTACTGATGGGACTCCCATGGAAATAGTATTAAATCCCTTAGGCGTTCCTTCCAGAATGAACATAGGCCAGATTCTGGAGACTCATCTGGGGTTTGTGGCTAAAACCTTAGGAATGCAGATGATCTGCCCTGTTTTTGAAGGACCTAAAACAGAAGAAATAAAAGATTTATTAAAGGAAGCTCATCTTCCTGAGTCAGGCAAGGTTACTCTCTATAACGGGCGGACAGGAGAAGCTTTTAACGGGGAGGTTGCTGTAGGCTATATGTATATGATGAAGCTTATTCATTTAGCCGAAGAGAAGGTGCATGCTCGCTCCACGGGACCTTATGCTTTAATCACTCAACAGCCCATGGGAGGTAGGTCCAGGCAAGGAGGACAGAGATTTGGGGAGATGGAGGTGTGGGCTTTGGAGGGATATGGAGCAGCCCATACTCTCCAGGAAATGCTTACCCGCAAGTCGGATGACGTGCAGGGTAGAACGAGCCTACATGAGTGGCTAATAAAAGGAGAAAATACATTAGAAACTCAAACCCCTGAATCCTTTAAGGTATTGGCTAAAGAGCTTCAAGCACTTGGGTTAAATCTAGAATTCTGGAAAAATACAAAGCGCCTCTCCATCAAAGATATGGAAGAAGGGGATGAGTAGTAAAGAAGATAATTAGTGGATTAGTTAATTAGAGATTAGTTCATTTTTAGTCTTTTAACTCAATTAACTAATTCACTAATCAACTCAATTAACTAATTAACTGAGACGAGAAGAAGGAGGCGGAGAGTTGTGGAAGATGGATGATATTAATAAGATCAAGGTAAGACTAGCCTCTCCTGAGGAGATAAGAGATTGGTCATATGGAGAGGTGAGGAAGACAGATACTATTAATTATCGTACTTTCCGGCCGGAAAGGGGAGGTCTTTTTTGCGAACAAATCTTTGGTCCTACAAAGAGTTATGAATGTTACTGTGGTAAATATAGGAAAATGAAATACAAGGGGGTCAAGTGCGAGAGGTGTGGAGTAGAGGTTACTTCTTCTAAAGTTCGTCGAGAAAGAATGGGGCATATTGAATTGGCTACCCCAGTTGTCCATCTCTGGTATGCAAAAAAATACCTCCCTCTTTTATTGGGGCTCAGAAGGAGTGATTTGGATAAAATAGTTTATTTTATAAATTACTTAGTTATAGACCCGGTCAAGACTCCTTTGAAGAAAATGCAAGTTTTGAATGGGGAGGAGTACCAGAGATATAAGAGCCTGTATGGTGAAGATAGTTTTAAAGCAGGCACAGGAGCAGAAGCAATTCTGGAAGTTCTGCAAGGGACAAAGATTGAAGGATTAAGAGAAGAATTAAAAGAGAATCTATTTGCTGAGAAGGCCAAAGGAAAAAGGATAAAGTTAATCAAGCGGCTAGGGATAGTAGAGAGTTTTTTCCACTCAGGGAACAGGCCTGAGTGGATGATTTTAAAAGTTATCCCTGTTATTCCTCCTGATTTCCGGCCCATGGTTCAGTTGGAAAGCGGAATTTTTGCCAATTCAGATTTAAATGATCTGTATCGGCGCATCATTAATCGAAATAACCGTCTTAAATATCTACTAGAAATAGGTGCACCTCAAATAATTATTCAAAACGAGAAAAAAATGCTCCAGCAATCTGTAGACGCGCTTTTTGAAAATGAGAAACTTTCCCAACCTATCCTGGGAGCAGGGGGTAGACCTCTTAAGTCTCTAAGTGAGGCAATCAAAGGTAAACAAGGTAGATTTCGGCAAAATCTACTTGGTAAAAGGGTTGATTATTCAGGAAGGGGGGTAATCGTACCCGGGCCGGATTTAAAAATTTATCAATGCGGACTACCCGAAAAGGTAGCCCTGGAGCTTTTTAGGCCCTTCGTCCTTGGAGAAATTATGCGTCGAGGCAAGGCTGAGACTATAAAAAGAGCTAATGATTTAATAGAAAGGGCTGATTCTTTTGTTTGGAAGGTATTGGAAGAAGTGGTTGAGGATCACCCTATACTTCTAAACCGTGCTCCTACCTTGCATCGTTTAGGAATTCAGGCTTTTCAACCCATATTAATAGAAGGAAATGCTATTCAGCTGCATCCTCTGGTATGTGCTGCTTTTGGCGCTGATTTTGATGGTGACCAGATGGCTATACATATCCCTCTTTCTTATGAGGCCCAGCTTGAGGCAAAAACTTTGCTGCTTTCCAGCAACAATCTTCTTTCTCCTGCCAGTGGCAACCCTGTAGTTACCCCAACTCGGGATATTACCGTTGGTTGTTATTATTTGACTATGGAAGGGAAAGAAGAAGTTAACAAGAGAGTTTTCTCTGGTCCGGATGAGGTAATCCTTGCCTATGATTTAGAGAAAATAGCCCTTCATCAGCCTATAAAATTATTTTTGAAAAATAAGTGGATAGAGACTACAGTAGGAAGAGTAATTTTTAATAATGTTCTTCCCAAGGACATGGATTTTGAAAACTCGCCTATAAATAAAGAAAAATTAGGCCAGATTATAAGTAAAATTTGGAAGGAATATGGAAATAAAGTCACAGTTGAGGCTTTGGATGAGATAAAAAGGTTAGGATTTAAATATGTTACCAAATCAGGATTAACTTTCGCTATGTCTGATGTACCTGACATACCCGAAAAAAGAAAACTATTAGAGCACGAAGAGGAAGAGGTAAAGGGATTTGACTTATTAGCTGAAGAAGGAAAAATCAGTGAGGAGGAAAGATATATTGAGGTGATTGATTCAAGGACGAGGGTTATTGATCAAGTAGGGAAAAAGGTATCAGAGTCTCTGGCTCGCAATCCCTTTAATTCTCTTTATTTGATGTGGAAATCAGGAGGAAGAGGATCTGCTGACCAACTGCGCCAGATAGTAGGAATGAGGGGTTTGATGGGTAGGTCCATAAGAGAGACCTATCGCCGTGAACTCTGGGATGAGGTATTCAAAAGAGGGTTGAACATTTCTCTGGAATTAATTAAGCAATATTTTTATCCTCTTTCGGGAGGTAGATTAAAGGGGCGAATTGGAGAAGAACCTATTAGATCTAGTTTTAAAGAAGGTCTTACTGCCCCAGAGTATTTTTTTTCTACCTCCGGGGGCAGAAAAGGTTTGGTGGATACTGCTCTAAAAACAGCTTATGCAGGTTATCTTACTCGTAAGTTAGTGGCTATAGCTCAAGACCTTGTTATTACTGAGAAAGATTGTGGAACTATCGATGGCCTTTTTATAGAACCTTTAGTTACAGAAGAAGGAAAGGTGATAGAGTCTTTAGGAAAGAGGATATTGGGTAGAGTAACTGCTTCTCCTGTGATAGATCCTTCTACTAAAAAAACTATTGTAGGTTCTAACGAGGAGATTACAGAAGAGCTCGTCCAAAGAATAGAAGAGGTAGGGGTGAAGAAGGTGAAGGTTCGTTCTCCCTTATCCTGTCAGGCTGAGTGGGGACTATGCCAAAAGTGTTATGGATGGGACCTTTCTACTCATAAACTAGTTGATATAGGAGAGGCAGTAGGGGTGATAGCAGCACAATCTATAGGTGAACCAGGAACTCAACTTACTTTACGTACGTTTCACACAGGGGGAGTATTTCGGAAAGGTGGAGATATTCCTCAGGGTTTACCTCGAGCAACAGAACTTTTTGAACCTCGAAAGCAAAGTTATCCTCGAAAAGGAGTTATCCGGCGGCGCAAAGGAGAAGAAGCGCTAATAAGTGAAGTGGAAGGGAAGGTGAACATAGAAGAAAAAGAGGGGCGCAGCCTTATTAAGATTAAAGGAGAAAATGAAGAGGTAACTTATGAAGTGGAAGGGGAAATGTTAGTCTCCGATGGTGAAATGGTACAAGCAGGAGAGAAGATAATTGAAGGAAGTATAAATCCCCGTTCTCTTTTAAGTATAAAAGGGATTAGGGCTGTAGAAAAATATTTGGTTGATCAGACCCAGCAGGTTTATAAATCTCAAGGAGTGGATATTAGTACTAAGCACTTTGAAGTAATTATAAGACAGATGATGAGAAAAGTTCAGGTAGAAGAGCCAGGAGATACAGGTTATCTGCCAGGAGAACAAGTAGATAAAGTAGAGCTTGAAAAAGTTAATAAGAAAATAAGAGAAAAAGGGGGCAAACCCGCTGCAGTAAAGCCTATTCTTTTAGCTGTTCCTAAAGCAGTACAGGAAAATAAGGAAAGTTTTTTGTCTGCTGCTTCTTTCCAGAGAACAAAGCAAGTTTTAGCTGAGGCAGCGCTCCACGGACAAGTAGATTTTCTTAGGGGACTGAAAGCAAACGTAATTATCGGCAAGCTAATTCCGGCAGGGACGGGATTTAGTCCGAAGAAGGAATAACAATGCCCACTATAAATCAGTTGTTAAGAAAAGGACGTAGAGGTGCGAAGAAGAAAAGTAAGAGTTTGGCTTTGCAAGGATCTCCTCAGAAAAAAGGGGTTTGTGTTAATGTGAGGACGCTTACCCCTAAAAAGCCTAATTCAGCTTTGAGGAAGGTGGCCAGGGTTAGATTATCTAATGGGAAAATGGTAACTGCCTATGTGCCTGGAGAAGGACATAACTTACAAGAGCATTCTATAGTCCTGGTAAGAGGAGGAAAGGTTAAAGATTTGCCAGGAGTAAAATATCATATTATTCGGGGCACATTGGATACGATAGGAGTAGAAGGAAGAAAGCAAGCTCGCTCTAAGTATGGGAGAAAGAGGGAGGGAAAATAGAGGTATAAAATGGCCAGACGAAGAATATCAAAGAAAAGAACCATTTCTCCAGATTCTAGGTATAGTAGCCGGGTGGTAAGTAAATTTATTAATAAAATAATGAAGGGGGGAGAGAGGGGAAAAGCGGAAGCTATTTTCTATGGATCTTTTGATATTATAGAAAAAAGAGAGAAGAAAAATCCTCTGGAAGTTTTTTTGAAAGCCTTAGAAAATGTTAAGCCTGTCCTGGAGGTTCGCTCTCGGCGAGTAGGAGGGGCTACTTATCAAATACCAACGGAGGTTAGGTCAGAAAGGCGAGAAACTTTAGCTGTTCGGTGGCTTCTCTATTTTGCTCGGCAGAGAAAAGGTAGGCCAATGAAAGAGAGATTGGCTGAAGAAGTTATAATGGCTTCTCGAGGGGAAGGGTTAGCAGTAAAAAAGAGAGAAGATACCCATCGTATGGCAGAGGCTAATCGAGCCTTTGCTCACTATCGATGGTAGGAAAATAGGGACACATCCCATTTTTTGTATCCCAATTACTCCTATTTTTCAAAAATGGGATGTGTCCCTATTTTCCATTAACCAGTTAACTTACGAGATACGAACAACGAGATACGAATTTGAATTCAGGTTAAAGATGAAAAAATATAATTCTTTACATAAAATCAGGAATATTGGTATAGTAGCCCATATAGATGCGGGTAAGACAACAACCACCGAGCGTATTTTATATTATACAGGGAAGGTTCATAAAGTGGGTGAAGTACACGAGGGTGCAGCGGTGATGGATTGGATGGAGCAAGAAAAGGAAAGGGGTATTACTATAACCTCTGCTGCTACTACCTGTGACTGGAAAGGTCACCGCATTAATATTATAGATACGCCGGGTCATGTAGATTTTACTGCAGAGGTAGAGAGGACTCTCAGGGTGCTGGACGGCGCGGTGGTGATTTTTTGTGGGGTGGGAGGAGTTGAGCCTCAGTCAGAGACAGTTTGGCGGCAGGCTGACCATTATCATATTCCCCGTCTTACTTTTGTCAATAAACTGGATAGAGTAGGAGCTGATTTCTATGAAGTTATAGAAGCGATGGAAAAAAGATTTAAACTTGTTTCTCTACCCCTTCAAATTCCCATCGGGAAAGAGGAAAATTTCAGAGGAGTGGTAGATTTAGTGAAAATGAAGGCTTTGATTTGGAAGGGTCATGACTTAGAAGCTAAAATCGTGGAAGAAGAAATTCCTTTTTATTTAAAAGAAAAAGCATATCATTGGCATAATTACTTAATGGAAAAGATAGCAGAAAACAATGAAGAATGTTTAGAAAAATTTTTAAATGAAGAAGCTTTAGGAATAGAAAGAATGAAGGAAGAAATAAGGTCTATGACTATGACCCATAAGGTTGTTCCCGTTCTTTGCGGAAGCAGCCTGAAGAATAAAGGAGTTCGGCTTCTATTGGATGCCATCATAGATTACCTTCCTTCTCCTTTGGATATTTTACCTGCCCAAGGAGTAAATCCACTAAATGAACAAAAAGAGGAAAGAGAATCTTCTCTTGAAGGACCTTTTTCTAGTTTGGCTTTTAAAGTGGTAACCGATCCTTATGTGGGTAGATTAACCTATTTTAGGGTTTATTCAGGAAAAATTAAGGCTGGTTCCTTTGTTTATAATTCCACGAAGAATCAAAAGGAAAGAATAGCTAGAATTCTGGAAATGCATGCTAATTATCGAACGGAAAGGAAGGAGATTTTTGCCGGCGAGATAGGAGCAGCCATAGGTCCAAAGAATATAGATACGGGAGATTCTCTTTGCGAAGAAAAGTCTCCCATAATTTTTGAGGCGATAAAATTTGTCGAACCAGTAATTTCTGTGGCTATCGAGCCAAAAACGAAATTAGATGAGAATAAATTATCTATATGTTTATCTAAGCTGGCTCAAGAGGATCCTACTTTCAAGATTCGCCAGGATCCTGAAACAGGGCAAACCATAATTTCAGGGATGGGTCAGCTTCACCTAGAGGTTGTTCTGCATAGAATTCAACGGGAATTTAAGGTTGGGGTGAATATAGGCGAACCTCGGGTTGCCTATAGGGAAGCTATAAGGGAAAAGGTCCAGGCTCGCGGCCAGTATATCCGTCAAAGTGGAGGAAGGGGTCAATACGGTGATGTATATCTTGAGATTGAACCAAAAAAAAATCAAGAGGAGAATTTTGTAGACAAAACCAGAGGTGCCCCTATTCCTAAAGAATTTATTCCTGCCATAAAAAAAGGGATTAAAGAAGCTATGTCAATTGGGATATTAGCAGGCTATCCCTTGATAGATGTTAAGGTCTCTCTTCTTGATGGTTCATATCATCCAGTAGATTCTTCTGAATTTGCTTTTAGAACTGCCGCTTCTATCGCTTTTAAAAAGGGAGTTAGACAGGCTTCTCCTTATCTGTTGGAGCCTGTAATGAAGATAGAAGTAACAACCCCTGAAACTTTTATAGGTGAGGTAATGGGAGATATTACCAGTCGGCGAGGAAGAGTTTATGATATGGACACAAAAGAGAAAATATGTTATATTGATGCTTATATTCCATTGGCTGAATTATTTAATTATGCCACAAGGCTCAGGTCTCTAACTCAGGGCAGAGGTATCCCTAATGTAGAGTTTTCTCATTATGAGGAGGTGCCTGCTGGCATAGCCGAGGGAATTGTTGGAAAGGAAGGAAAAAATGCCTAAACAGAAGATTAGAATTAAATTGAAGGCTTATGATCATAAAATATTAGACCAGTCGGTAAAGCGAATTATTGGGACGATAGAGAGAACAGGAGCGAGGATTTGTGGCCCCATTCCCTTGCCAACAAAAATCAGTCGGTTTACAGTAATAAAATCTCCTCATGCCGACAAAGACGCTCGAGAACAATTTGAGATGCGAGTTCACAAAAGACTGATAGATATCCTGGAGTCTAATCCTAAAACAGTAGATGCTTTAATGGGGTTGAATCTTCCTACTGGTGTACATGTAGAGGTTAAGCTATGATAAAAGCAATTTTAGGGAAAAAACTTGGGATGACCCAGATATTTAATAAAGATTCTCTTGTTCCTGTGACTGTAGTTGAGGCGGGTCCATGTGTGGTAGTTCAGAAAAAAATGAAGAAGAAAGATGGATACAATGCAATTCAGTTGGGTTTTGTAGAAATAAGGGAGAATCAGATTAATAAGCCAGAGCTAGGGCATTTTGAAAAAGGTAAAGTTCATCCTCGAAAGTACCTCAAGGAAATAAGGATAGAAGCCATTGATGAGTTAAGAGTTGGAGATGAGATTAAAGTGGATATTTTCAAAGAGGGGGATTTGGTTGATGTTGTTGGTATTTCTAAAGGAAAAGGATTTGCAGGAGTAGTCAAAAGGTATGGTTTTAAAGGTGGTCCTGCTTCTCATGGGGGAAAACTCTGGCATCGTCGATTCGGTTCTATAGGAGCTTCTGCTGACCCTTCCCGAGTATTTAAGGGTAAAAAAATGCCGGGGAGGATGGGGACGGAGAGAAAGACAAGCTGTAATTTGAAGATAATAAAGGTGGATAAAGAAGAAAATCTCCTTTTAATTA
>JAUWRC010000053.1 GCA_030610745.1 Clostridia bacterium | reverse complement strand
AAAAGAAATGTACACAATACTTATTAGTGAAATGATAAACGAGGTGAGCGGTTTTAAAATAGATATTGATGATGTGGAAATTGTCCTTGGCCCGGATATGGGAGGCAAACAGATACCTTATAGAGACCGTATACTTCCATTATTTGCGCTTATACTATTATTTACTGAAACAATGGGACTTGCGAACTTGATAACATCAGAAACGGAAAATGGAACTATTCAGGCATTATTGGCCACACCAATGAAAGTAACTGATTTATTTGTTGGAAAAGGTATTACCGGTGTGTTTTTAGCATTTTCACAAGTACTGCTATTAATGATAATAACAGGAAGTCTAACCCAGAACATTTTACTCATTATAATAACATTGTTATTAGGTTCAATTATGGTAACCGGGCTGGCATTTTTCATTGCTTCAATTTCTAAAGATATGATGTCTGTTGTAGCATGGGGAACTCTTTTTATGATTGCCCTTTTTATACCGGCATTTACTGTAATATCCCCCGGCCCTGTATCTGGATGGATTAAAGTAATTCCATCATTTTTTCTTGTAGATACTCTTCAGAGGGCAGTAAATTTTAATATTGGATGGAGCGGTAATTTAAACAATATAATGCTTTTAATTGGATTTAACATTGTTTTTATTTTCCTTGGAATTATCACTTTGAAGAGGAAGGTCAAATGCGTATTAGAAGAATAGGTGTATTATTAAGTAAAGAATTGATATATGGTTCTAAAAGTTTCTTTTTTATATTTGCCGTAGTTACCCCTCTTATTTTCACATTATTTGTTAATCTGATTTTTGGCTCACTCTTTTCCAGTGGACCTAAACTTGGAATTATTGACCAGGGTAATTCGCAAATTGTTGAATCTTTAAAAAATATGGAATCTATTAATCTAAAGGAGTACTCATCAGAAATAGAATTAAAAGATGCAGTTGAAACTGGTGGGCGAGATGTAGGAGTTGTTTTACAGGAAAATTTTGATTCTATGATAAAAAAAGGAGAATTAACAAAATTAACAACCTATGTCTGGGGAGGAAGCCTTTTAAAAAATAGAGCTATTGTAAGCTCTGCGCTTTTATATCAGATTAGAGAGGTTTCTGGAAAAAAAGCACCCGTGGATATTACTCCAGTTTCTTTGGGAGAGGAAAAAAATATTCCCTGGGAAGACCGTCTTCTTCCTTTAATTGTTCTTATGGCTATTTTCATAAGTGGCTTTGCTATACCTGCAACATCATTGGTGGATGAAAAGCAAAAAAGAACAATTGGAGCAGTATTGGCTACTCCAGCAACACAAAGTGATATTTTTATATCAAAAGGGTTAATGGGGATAATTGTAAGTATGGTTATGGGAATAGCAATACTCATTCTCAATCATGCCTTTAATGCACAGTTAGGCTTAATTGTATTCATTTTGTTACTTGGTGCAATAATGGCCTGTTGTTTTGGTTTAATAATTGGTGCATTTATAAAAGATACTGCATCCTTGTTTTCTGCAATAAAGGGGCTTGGTATAATCCTTTATGGTCCTGGGCTTGTTTATATTTTTCCTCAAATTCCAGAGTGGGTTGGAAAGTTTTTTCCTACATATTATGTTATTAACCCAATAATGGAAATAACACAGAAAGGCGGAAGCTGGTCAACTGTTAATCTAAATGTTTTTATTTTGATTGGAATAACAGCAGTCTTTTGTACAATCGTAGGAGTAATAGCTAATAAAACAAGACAGCAGGAAGCATAAAAGTCTATCAGTAATTATCGATAGCTTAGAGAAAGATAATGTCTTCACAGGGAGGAGTTTATTATGCCTGATACATTTGCTATAACTATAGTTTCTATTATCATATTTACAGTCGTTGCTGCTTTTATTAGAGGAAGAATTAGAGATAAATGTCTGGGGGATTTCTTGAAGGACTTGGTAACCCTGGAAGAAACAACTGGCAAAATAATTTTAGGTAAACTGAGCGTGGAAAATACAGGTATAGAATTAATTTATCCAACCAAGTACAAAGATAAAAGTGGACACGATAAGACGAGCTACATTCTATATAAACACGAGTATCCTAATATCCAAGCCTTAATTCGCTACCACGATGAATTAAATGAACATAGAAAGAAGGAAAGGGAGAAGGAATTAAAAAGAACATATCATCCCACAGCCTCTAAGAAGGCTTAAAAGAAGAATACAAAATTTCTTTAAAACGGTAAGAGATTCGGTGATGGATGCAGTGAATCTGTTAATCGGTCGAGTCAAAAGAACAACTTCTATTGGTGCGACACTGACTTCTCAAGATAAATACGCCTCACAGCTGAAACAAGAATTGATGGGTTTTATGGGAACTTCTTTCGAGCCTTTATTAGAAAGACATATTGGTAAGAGGGTTGTACTTGAGTTGACCAAGGGTGATAAAATATTTGAATATCCAGGTGTGTTAAAGGATTATACGGCGGAGTTTATAGAAATCATGGACGTTGATTACAAAATAAAAGAAGACCAAACAGCCAGAAAGGCAGATCTTGTGATTCCAAGGAGGTATGGTGTCATCCGACATCTCGGTGAATAGATTTGGAATATAGCTTCAGTGAATATTTTGTTAATGATATTTGTGTGTCAGGGGACGGTTCTCTGACACACAAATTAATTGTGACACAGTCTGAATGACCACTTGATATTGAGTTACGAAGATTGTAATGAAATTGCAATTAACTCTTCCAACAAAATGTTAGCAGATGTCAATTGAAATATTTAGGAGGAATAACTGATGGATGATACACCAAACAAGGTAAAAAAAGTCCTGATAGAAGGTTATCGTAGGATATCCATTCAGCAAAAGCTTCAACAAGTTAACGAATTGACAGTAGCTGTTCAAAAACTTGCTTTTGCTCGTATTCGTCAACAATATGGAAATTTATCGGAACGAGAGATGAAATTAAGATTAGCTTCATTATGGATACCTAAAGAGATAATGCTTAAAGTATTTGCTTGGGATCCACAAGAAAAAGGATATTAAATTGGATTTTACTGAACCTTTAGAGATCGTTAAAATTGTAACTTCCGTTTTAACAAAGCTTAAAATACCCTATCTTATAGGAGGATCATTAGCAAGTTCTCTTCATGGGATTCCCAGAGCAACTCAAGATATTGATATAGTGGCTGACATTAATATTGCAGATATCGTCCGACTGGTTGAATCCTTTAAAGATAAATTTTATATTGACGCAGATATGATTCGGGATGCTATAGAACATAAAAGTTCTTTCAATATGATACATTTATCCACAATGTACAAAGTGGACGTTTTTATAAAGGGTGATAATAATATTTCAGATGAAGAGATGTCTCGTCGTAAGCGTTATATTCTTTCTGAAGAAACCGGAGATGAAATCTATTTAGCAAGCGCTGAGGATATCGTTTTGCAGAAACTTCATTGGTTTCATATGGGGGGAAGGATTTCCGATCGCCAATGGAAAGATGTTTTGGGCGTTCTTCAAGTTCAGGGAAATCGTCTTGATTTTAGATATCTTAAGGATCGAGCTAAAGAATTAGAAGTTCTAGATTTATTAGATGAGGCTTTAGAAGACTCAAAATTTGATTAAGAATGGCAAGACATCTCCAGAAGAATTGGCTCAAGTCATTGAAGGTTTGAATGAAATAATTGGAGCCTAATAAGTCGTTTGTTGATATATTTCAGAACTTACCAAAAAACCAAATTTTATGTTGCGTTGACAAGAAACCAGGATTAAAACATAATAAAATATAAGGGATTTATTAAAGGAAGAATAAATGGGAGAGATTAAGTTTGGGACTGATGGTTGGAGGGCAGTAATTGCAGAGGATTTCACCTTTGCTAATGTAGCTAAGGCTAGCCAGGCTATAGCTGATTATTTCTGGACTCAGCCTGATAAAGAAAAAGGGCTGGCGGTGGGATATGATGCTCGCTTCTTATCTAAGGAATTTGCTCAGGAGGTAGCCCAGGTTTTTGCAGGGAATGGCCTAGCTGTAATACTTTCCTCACAAGACCTTCCCACTCAGTGTATATCTTTCGCTATAAAAGATAAAGGTCTGGCAGGAGGAGTGATGGTTACTGCTTCTCATAATCCACCTAAATTTAACGGGATAAAAATCAGATTGGCTTCTGGAGGCTCAGCTCCTCCAGAAATAACGAAAAAAATCGAGACTTTTTTGGGTAAGAGCAAGGTAAAGAGACTCCCTTTAAAAGAGGCTGAAGGAAAGGGGCTGATAAAAAGAGAGGATTTAATCGAGGATTATCTGGAGAAAGTCGAATCTTTCCTTGATAAGAATATAATAAGAAAGGCTCATCTTAAGATAGTTCATGACCCTATGTTTGGAGTTGGAGATGGTCTTGTGGAAAAACTTCTTGCCACCTCAGGATGTGAGGTTGTCACTATTCACCATAAATACAACCCCAGCTTTGGAGGTTTAAATCCTGAGCCTATTGAGGAGAACTTAGAGGATTTGAAAAGAAAGGTAAAAGAGACAGGGGCTGATTTAGGGATAGCTACCGATGGGGATGCAGATAGAGTAGGGCTGGTGGATGATAAGGGAAGGTATATTACCCCCCATCAGGTTTTTTCTCTTCTTCTTTTGTATCTGGTTGAAGAAAGGAAGATGAGAGGAGGGGTAGTGAAGACAGTTTCTTTAGGTTATCAGCCAGAAAAAATAGCTGCCGAGTTTGGTTTACCTTTAGACGAGGTGCCGGTAGGCTTTAAATATGTCTGCGATAAGATGCTGGAAAAGGATATTCTTTTTGGAGGAGAAGAAAGTGGAGGGTATGGTTTCCGAGACTATCTTATGGAGAGGGACGGCATTCTTTCTTCACTTCTTTTTGTAGAGATGCTCACTAAATTGGGTAGACCCCTTTCTTTAATTTTAAAGAATATGGAAGCTAGATTTGGCGCTTCTTTTTTTAAACGAGTAGATTTTGAGGAGGCAGGAGTAAGTAAAGCAGAAATGGTGAAGAAACTCTCTTCTTCTCTCCCTTCTTCTCTGGGAGAGGTTCCCGTCAAAGAGGTGAAAACCATTGATGGGATTAAATTCGTTATGGAAGATAGAAGCTGGCTTCTTATCAGACCTTCGGGAACCGAACCAAAGGTAAGGGTCTATGCAGAGGCATCCAATGAGTCCCAGTTGAATAAGATTATAGAGGAAGGGGTGCGGCTGGCAAAAGCTAGTCTATAGCGTATAACGTTTAGCGTATAGGAAGAAAGAAAAAAAGCGAGATACGAGATATGTATGAGGATATTTTAATAGCTGGATTCGGAGGACAGGGCATAGTTTTTGCCGGGAGACTCCTTGCTTATACAGGATTAAAAGAGGGTAAAGAGGTTGTCTATTTTCCCTCTTATGGGGCGGAAATGCGAGGAGGGACGGCAAATTGCACAGTGATAATCTCAGACTCACCAATTGCTTCACCTATTATCTCTCATCCCCAAAATGCTATTATGATGAGCCAGCCTTCTTATTTAAAGTTTCTTCCCCGAATTAAAAAAGGGGGCCGAGTCCTCATAAATACCTCTCTTGTTAAGGATGAACTCTCACGGGAGGATGTAGAGATAATTAAGGTTCCGGCTAACGAAATGGCTGAGGAAATAGCTACACTCCGCATTGCCAATATGGTAGCTTTAGGAGCATGGGTTAAAAAATCAGGGATAGTCTCTATAGAAACTCTGATTCAGTCTTTAAAAGAAGTGATATCCAAAGACAAACTTGATTTACTTTCTTTGGACAAAAAGGCCTTGAGGGAAGGGGCAAAACTCGTATGAATTCTTTGATGGTCGGTGTTTCCGGAGTAAGAGGAATAGTGGGGGAAGCTCTTGTTCCTGAAGTAGTAGCTAAGTTTTCTGCTGCCTTTGGTAGATTTACTCAAAAGGGAATGATTGTAGTAGGCTCAGATACCCGAACATCAAATAAGATGTTTAAGTACGCTGTTTTCAGTGGCCTGCTTTCCACTGGTTGTGAAATTGTAGATGTTGGTGTTTGCCCTACGCCTTCCTTGCAGCTTATGGTGGAGAAACTTAAAGCTAACGGGGGCATTGTTATCACTGGAAGTCATAATCCTGCAGAATGGAATGCTTTAAAGTTTATTCGCTCTGATGGGCTTTTTCTTTATCCCGAACAAGGTAAGAGGTTTCTTCAGATATATGCAAAAGAAAGAATACCTCGTGTAAAATGGGATGGAATAAGAGAGATTCACCAGAATACTCTGGCCATAGAGAATCATCTGAATAAAGTTTTAAAATTTGTGAATAAGGAAAAAATTAAAAACAGAGGGTTTAAAGTTGTCCTTGATGCCTGTAATGGGGCAGGGGCACTCATCAGCCCTCAGCTTATTCGGCAATTAGGGTGTGAGGCAATAGAGCTTAATTGTCGTCCCGATGGTATCTTTGCCCATCCTCCTGAGCCAATCCCTTCCAACCTGAAACAACTCTCCGAGGTGGTTAAAACTGAAGGAGCAGATATAGGTTTTGCTCATGATGCAGATGCGGATAGAGTGGCTATAGTTACAGAGAAGGGAGAGATTTTGCCTGGGGAGTATTCTCTTCTTCTGGCGGCTAAGTTTACCCTTAGCAAAAGAAAAGGGTTAGTAGTGACCAATCTTTCTACCACTCAAGCTTTAGATGATGTGGCAAGAGAATTTAGTAGTTCGGTAGAGCGGACAAAGATAGGCGATATTAATGTATCACGCCAGATGAAAGAGAAGAAAGCAGTGATAGGAGGAGAAGGCAATGGAGGAGTGATCATTCCCGAAATTCATTATGCTCGTGATGGAATTGCTGCTATTGCCTTATTATTAGAATACTTGGCCGAGGCTGGTGAACCGATCTCGAAATTAGCCAGCAGGCTTCCTCGCTATTATATGGTTAAGAAAAAATTGGAATTTACCAAAGGAGATTTTTCTCCAATCGAAACCAGGCTGAGGAAAGAATTTAAAGAAGAAAAACTTGATTTTCTTGATGGAGTCAAAATTAGCCTGAAGGAAGGTTGGATTCATATAAGACCTTCAGGTACAGAGCCTGTGATTCGCATAATTACCGAAGCTAAAACAAGGGAAAAAGCAGAGGAGCTATACCAGCTAGCCTTAAGGCAGATACAGTGAAAGAAGAAAACTATCCCGCGACGTTTCTTGAAGTATTAGGGGGTTATATGTGTTCTATGCGGCTGCCGAGGTATTTCTCGATTATTTGAGTGTGGAGCGAGGGCTTTCTCCGCATACCATAGATGCTTATAGAAGAGATATTTCTCAATATATAAGTTGGTTAAAAGTAGACTTCCTTAAAGCAGATTCTTCTCTTATTGGAGAATATGTAGGTAAACTGCGAGAGAAAGAATATGAAGCTTCTAGTATAACTAGAAAACTCTCTGCCATCAGAATGTTCTATAAGTTTCTTTATATGGAGGGTAAAGTTGACTACAACCCTTTAGAGGAAATTACTTCTCCTCGCCGGGGAAGAAAGCTCCCTGCCTATCTTTCGGAAAAAGAAGTGGATGAGCTTCTAAGTACTTCTTTCCCTGATAATTTATACGGAATTCGAGATAGAGCCATCCTGGAGGTTTTATATGGGGCAGGGCTGCGCATCTCCGAGTTGGTAGGCCTTAATATAGGTGATTTGAACCTAAGGGGAGGATGGGTAAAGGTTTTAGGCAAGGGGTCTAAAGAGCGCATCGTCCCTCTGGGGAGAGAGGCTTGCCGCTGGGTAAGAAACTATTTAAAAGAAAAAGGGGATGGGAAAGGGGAAGAAAACACAGAAAAGATTCCTCTTTTCCTTAATCGCTACGGGAACAGGCTCTCCCGACAGTCATGCTGGAAAATCATTAAAAAATATGCTCGGCGAGCCGGCATAAGCAAAAATATCTCTCCTCATACTCTGCGCCATTCCTTTGCTACCCATCTTCTTTCAGGAGATGCGGATCTGCGGGCGGTTCAGGAGCTTTTAGGTCATGCCAATATTGATACCACCCAGATCTATACCCACATTAGCCAAGAGCGTCTGAGGAAAGTCTACAAGAAATACCATCCCCGTGCCTGAATACTCTTTTTTTGACACCCACCTTTTTCCTGCTAAAATAACTACACAGACCATTTTTCGTAAAGAATGTAGCGGTGCCATTGAATTTGTACTTCGTATATCACATATCGTACATCGAAAAAAGAAAACCAAGTAACGAAGTACGATGTACGAAGTACAATGTACGAAAATATGTCGGATGAATCCGACCGCTACAAATTGATTGCCACGTCGCTTCGCTCCTCGCAATGACGGTAGGATACGTGTTTTAGTGAATATTTACCAAAAATAAGTACAAGAAGGAAAGAGAAAATTAAGTTATGGCCAGGATTGAGTTAGCTAACATCTGCAAGACTTTTAAGGGTAAGGGTGGATTAGGCTTTGTAGATAGATTGAATCCATTTGCAGTTCTGGCTAAGGTTAGAGATGATATACAATTAGCAGGAGCGAATATGAATTATATAAAAGGTCCATTTTCTATTAAGAATCTCAATCTCAGTATTCCAGATGGAAAAATCACGGTGATTTTAGGGCCCAGTGGTTGTGGGAAAACCACTCTTTTAAGAATTATTGCCGGGCTAATCCAGCCAGATTCAGGAAAAATAAAATATGATGGAGTGGATATGGAAGACACTCCTCCTAAAGAGAGGCGAATCGGCATAGTTTTCCAAAATTATGCATTATATCCTCATTTTACATCAAAAAATAATATTCTATCCTACTTTTTCTTCAAAAAGAAGACTCCCGAATTAGACAAGATGGCTAAAGAAAAATATAGAAAAACTAGCCAGTTAATGGGAGTGGATATAGCCTATCTTCTGGATAGGAAACCCACCCATTTATCAGGGGGAGAAAAGCAAAGAGTTGCCCTGGGGCGGTGTATCACAAGAGATCCAGCCCTATTTTTATTAGATGAACCCTTTTCTAATCTAGACCAAAAGTTAAGGGGGAAATATCGAATTAATTTAAAGACATTACTAAATCACTTTAATATTACCACTGTTTATGTAACGCATGATCAGCAGGAGGCACTTATCCTAGCAGATATTATAGCAGTTATGAATGTAGGGAGAGTAGAGCAGGTTGGGACATACGAAGAGATTTATAATAATCCAAAAAGTATTTTTGCTGCTGATTTTTTGAATTTGGATATGGATACTCCGGCGATTAATCTTATTGATGGAGAAT
>JAUWRC010000138.1 GCA_030610745.1 Clostridia bacterium | reverse complement strand
CACACATACTCAAGCTGAATTTCCCAGTTATCCTGAGCCTCAACTATAGTCCCCACTGCGAATACAAACATCATTGATAATCCGATAATTATTGAAAGTGTTTTCACTTTCTCCTCCTTTTAATTTTTCTTGTTCGATTGTCTCCTTTTCACCTCCCCTCACTTCACCTTCTACTTTAGCTCTTTCCCCGATTTTAAACTTCAGCATAAAATCCTGATTTAGCTATTTACGAGGGAGATTATCATCAGGGTTTTCCTTTACCATTCGGAGGTCCGGCATCATCGGGCGGTCCTGCGTCATCAGGCCTACCTATAGGGACGTCACCCTCCTGGATTTTTCTTAGTCTATCTAAAGCTGTATTTCTTCCTCTTTTGGACACTTCTATGGCGTGTTCTATAGCTGCCCTGGCTTGCTCTGGTACCTTGTCTAATAAATTAGTTAAGACCTCAGTGTGTTTTTTGGTGGACTTCTCCACTACCTCTAAGGCTTGACTAACATCCCTTCCCTCACCAGTTGCCTGCTCGGTAGTATGCTCTATATTCTTCAGAATTGTCTCATAGGCCCTTACCAGCCCTGGTATGTACCCTGGCTTATTCTCGGCTGCCACAAGTTCTATTTCGTCTATTCGTCTTTCTAGCATCTGCTGAAGCAGGAGTATCCTCTCTGCCGGATCCTGAACTCGACCAACTTGAAGAGCCTCTTCTATTACATTTGCTATATAATCAGGATCATCTGGACCCACAACAGCTGCACCTGACCAAGTGGCTGTACCGGTTATACCTATGGCAAAAAGGCAGCAAATTATCAGCCTCGATAAAATTTCTCTCATTTCGGCATTCCTCCTTCTATTGACACCCTTTTCATACCATACCTTCTGCGTGAAATCCTCCCTCGGGCAAATTTAGGGAGTTTTTTAAGAGGTCTACTTTGTTATTCTTCACCTCCCTCAGGAGCAGCAGCTTTCAGAGCAGCAATTGCTTCTTCAGCTATTTTCTTTACTCTCTCGCCAGTAATAAAGGGTTCAAACAAGATATTCTAATTATTTCTCTCGTCACCATCCTCTCTAGTGAAAAGCTAACTACCCTTTTTTATAAGGAAATAAAGCTTTCCCGTGCCTTTAAGGTGGCCAGCCTTAGCCAAAGCTTTTTCCCCTTCTCCAAAGTAGATATCTGCTCTGCCTGGGCCCTTGATAACTCCTCCTGTATCCTGGCAAAATACAAATCGGGCTGTTGTTTCTATGCCCACAACCTTACCTTCTCTATTGACCTCAGGCCCGGGATACTCAATGTAAGCCGGGGCTCCCAGGGGAAAGATCTTTTTATCTATGGCAATGGACCTCTCTGGAGTGAGCACGGCTCCGGCAGCTCCTATGGCTCCTTGATTTTCCTCATCTTTGGTAAAAAAGATAAAGGACTCATTTTGGTTAAGATACTGATCCATCTCTTCAGGATGACGCCGGAAGTAATCCCTAATTGACTTGAGGGAAAGTTTATCTTCGGGAAGTTTTCCTTCTTTGGCCAAAGCCTGCCCAGGCTGGTGTAAGGCCTTCCGTTAGTTGCTGAGTACCTGGCCCAGAAGGTCTTTCCATCCTCCAAGGTTATCTTTCCTGAGCCCTCAATCATCAGGTAGAATCTGTCTATTCTGTCTTTTAAGTATACATACTCTAGATTTTGTCCTTCCAGAACCTTACTTTTGACAATGTCTTCTCGGCTCCAATAAGGAACAATTTCCTCCTTGGAAGGGTCAATCCTGTATACTATCCTTTCTCCTTCAAGAGCGGGGTTAAATTCTCCTAAATTGGCTAGCTTCAAATCCTTTGCTTTCGAATATAGGGGATAGCGATAAGGACCGATTTCTTTTAGGCTTCCCTCGCATATAGGGCTGTAGTAGCCGGTGAAGAGAACTTCACCTTGCCCTCTTTGTCCAGCAGCCTGGTAGATGGTGAACCGCTTTCTTATTAGTCTGTTCAACTCTTTTTGTGTTCTTGCCTCCTGGAGGGTTTGCAGAAGAAGCTGGGCTGATTCCTTGATCAAAGAAGCCGGCAGTTCCTGTTCACCAAAGGGAAGCTTTCTTTCGTAAGCTATTTTTCGGGAGAGGAATTCCTCCTCTCTGTTGAATGCTTTTTTCAGCTCCTCAAAATCTTTATCAGAATAGACAAATTCGGGAATTTTATCTTTCTCAACTTCCATGAGGTATTCTTGGGGAAGTTTAATCGGGGGTCTTTTGGGAACTAAGATGAGAAAATAGTAAAGGATTGCAAACTCCGCCAATAGGGTGCAACCTACAAGAACTACAAGGAAAAATCTCTTGGATTTGAAAAAGGAAAACATCAGGATCCCTCCAACGCTTCATTTTCTACTTAAACTACCTCCATAGAGCATGCTAAAGGCTAGAGTTACAAAAGGCTCAAAAATCGGATAGTTTCACAGAAATACATATTCCATCTTTTTCCAACTTTAACCCCAATTTTTGGGAAAGGTTTTGGTTATGTTCAGAAACTACTTGCCGGTTATGCAAAAGTTCTAACAGGGTAAGAATACAGCCTAAACCGATTTTATTCCCATCTTTTTCCTTTATGCCTGAATAAAATAGATACCCTTCTGATAATGCAAAGAAGACTCCACTAAGGGGCTTTTTTGCTTTATAAGAAACGATGCCTAAAGGAAGGTAAGGAGAATCAATATTATGTTCATGATAAACCGCCAGCTTCTTCTCATCTATATGGCCCTTGCCAAGAGCTATCTTTTCTTTCAACTCAAGAATCTCCTCAGTTGACTTAAGAGAATAAGCTAGCCTGTCGATCCTCCCTTTTATTCTTATGTTATCTTCTTTTACATAAATCAGAGATTCTCTTTCTAGATTTAACTTTTCCAGTTCTAGTTTTGTCTCCCCAATTTCCTTATATTCTACGATTTTTTGGCAGAGCTGTTCTAGCTTGGGATTGTCCTTTTCTTTATCTTCTATCTTTTTGGCCAGTTTTTTATGATGGTCAAATTCGGAAAAGGCCTGGTTGGGATCGGTTAGACTCTCGCCGGGAATAAACAAAAGGGCAGTGGTGTTTTTCACCTCC
>JAUWRC010000143.1 GCA_030610745.1 Clostridia bacterium | reverse complement strand
TCTTGATACTGGCGCTGATTTCACTATGCTCCCACACCATATGGCTGAGACAATGGGAATTGATTTATCAACCTGCCCTCAAGGTCGCTCTTACGGTATAGAAGGCGATAGTGTAAAGGTATATGCAAGTCGAATTCAAATTAAAATTGGTCAAGTAGAATTGAAAATAAGATGCCTCTTTTCTGAAAAAGAAACCACCCCTTATATTCTTGGTCGAGCAGACATCTTCTCCAGATTTAACATCATCTTCGACAATCGAAATAAGAAAATTAAGTTGATAAAGATCAAGTTGATAGAGATCAAATAGATATCCTTCCTTTTCAACTCCACGATAATTCTAAACCATCCCAACCTTAGATTTTTTTCTTCGACGAATCTAAAAGAGATTTCTTATTGGTTTCTACTTTGGGCACTCGCAAGTTTTTAAGTTGCGAGTTTGGAGTTAGCGTACCTTCGGTACGGATTTTTAAGAACCAACGTACTTCATTGTGTACGACATTTTGGGCAGGTGTAACTATTCACTGCGGAGATCGCAAAGTACGCAGAGATGAATTTGTCAGCAGTTAGCTATGAACATCTAGCTATCAGTTTTCAATAGTCAGCAAGTGGATTCATCGCACAACGTAGCAGTTTGATTTATCAAACAATGGAGTCGGATAAATCCGACCGCTACTGTTAAATTATTTTTGGTAATTTAAAGGAAAAGCAAGGTTGAGGAGAAAAAAAGAAAAAAAGGGGACAGGCTACTTTTTTCTATTAAATCACTCTTGGGTGAAAAAGTAGCCTGTCCCCTTTTTTTCTTTTTTAGAAGCAGGTCAATTTTAGGTGTGAGATTTAAGAGTTCTTAGCACCTCACCAGCAAATTCTCTTATTTTTAACTCGACATCTAGCACAACTTCTTTTAAGCTTTTCCAAAAAACCAATTGTAACTTACCATGATTTAAAAACCCTGTCAAATACAGGGAAACAGATAATCCTGGACATTGACACCGGAAAGCACAAGCTTTTCGAACTTCTTTGTACGCTTTATTAAGTTAAATCTGACTGAAAGTTCAATTGACGAGATACGAACAACGAGATACAAATTTTGACAATGTAGTAAGGATTTGTTAGACTTGTAAACAACTCTATTTTGGCGAATGGCGTCTTCGAGCCATATGATAAAGAGAAGGTAAGTATTTAGTAAAGTACATTCTATGTTGTCATTGTGAGAAGTCCAGAAAGTCTTCGGGACGATGAAGCAATCTCAGCGGGATTACTACGCTTGTCTCCGACAAGCTCGCAATGACGCGGTTCACTGAATATTTACGAAAGGAGGCCAAGGCTAATGTTCATCGTAGGAGAAAAAATCAACACTAGCATTAAAGATATTGAGGGAGCAGTGAAAAGGCAGGATGCTGCTTTCATTCAGGATATTGCCAGAGAACAGGTAGCCTCAGGAGCAAATATGTTGGATGTAAACGTAGGAACGAGGATACACGCGGAAGCCAGTGACATGAAGTGGATAGTGAAGGTTATCCAGGAAGCAGTAGATACCCCTTTCTGTATTGACAGTCCTAATCCTGAGGCCATAGAAGCTGGATTATCCGAGTGTAAAGGTAAGGCTATGGTTAACTCTATTACTGCTGAAGAGAAGAGAATGGAGGAGATTCTTCCTCTTCTTAAAAAGTTCAACCCCAGGATAGTCGCTTTGACTATGGATGATAAGGGAATTCCAGAAGATGTAGAAAGAAGATATGAGATTACTGAGAAACTGATAGAAATATTAACTAAGGCTGGGGTTCGCCTAGAAGATATTTATATTGACCCCCTGATTCGCCCCATCGGTACTGATTCAAAATCTGGATTGATTGTCCTTGAATCTATAAAAACAATTATGAGTTCTTTTAAGGGAGTGCATACTATCTGTGGCCTGAGTAATGTCTCTTTTGGCCTGCCTAAAAGAAGCCTTTTGAATAGAGCCTTTCTCTTGATGGCTATGGCTATGGGACTGGATGCTGTGATAATGGATCCTCTGGACAAAGAGATGATGTCAGCAGTTAGAGCAGGAGAAGCTCTTTTGGGCAGTGATGAATATTGCGCCGAGTATTTGGCTTCCTTTCGTCAGGGGAAATTGTGAGAGGAAGAATTTGACAGAGAAAGAAGTGTTGTTATAATAATTCTAACTTGAGAAAAAATTCACAACTTAAACTAAAAATGGATTAAAAATGGATAAAGAAAGGATAGAAAAAGGCATAAGACTATTCCTGGAGGGTATAGGAGAGGACCTCAATCGAGTTTCCATAAAGGAAACTCCCGGCCGAGTAGCCAAAATGTGTGAGAATATCTTTGGAGGAATAGGTAAAGACCCTAAAGAAGTATTAACCGTTCTTAAAGAAGAAAAACATGACGAGATTATTCTTTTAAGGAATATCCCCCTTTATTCTTTTTGCGAACATCATCTTTTGCCTTTTTCCGGAAAGGCACATGTTGCCTATATCCCCAAAGAAGGAAAAGTAACTGGGTTAAGTAAACTAGCCCGGGTAGTAGACATTCTCAGCAAAAGACTTCAACTCCAGGAAAGATTAACCACCCAGATAGCGGATGTAATAGATGAGACCTTGAAACCCAGGGGGGTGATGGTAATGATAGAAGCAGAACATCTTTGTATGTCTATGCGGGGAATCAAGAAACCAGGAACAACAACTGTTACCTCTGTAGTAAGAGGAATATTCAGGGAGAATCCAGCCACCCGAGCCGAGGCTATAAGTCTTATAAATCGTGTATAATAGTATATAATATATAGTATATCGTGAATGGCTCTCGATGCTGGATGCTCGTGTTCCCTCTCCCCTTTGGGGAGAGGGAAAAAGCACATCGTGCTTTTTCGGGTGAGGGGGAATCTTACAGCTTATAGCTTATCACTTACAGCTAAAAAACTATACGCTACCCGCTATACGCTATACGCTAACAAAAAAAGGAGGACT
>JAUWRC010000093.1 GCA_030610745.1 Clostridia bacterium | reverse complement strand
AGAGTACCAAAAGGCTGGCAAGATATATAGAGAAGTAGCTGAAATCAGCCCTGACTATTATCCGAGCTATTCAGAATTAGGATATCTGAATCACTGGCAAGACAAAGAAGAGAAAGCCTTCTCCCTTTGGACAAGGAGTCTAGAACTTAATCCTGGTTATTTCAAGCTCAAAAAATACTTAAATTTCCTCGAAGATAAGAAAGGGTATGCAGCCGAGTTCCAGATAGATGTTAAGGATATTATTCAGGATTCTCCCCCTGCTTCGGATTACCCCAGGGCATCTTCTGTCTACCTGGTAGATGATATGATTATTGAGGTAAACAAAGACACCACCTTAAGCTATACAGTTCACCAATTGATTAAAATTTTTGATGAAAAAGGACGGGAAGAGTGGGGAGAGCTCGAACTTCCTCTCTGTGAAATTAACAGAGCAAGAACTTATAGGCCCGATGGAAAAATTCTGGATGCCACCTCCATAAAAGATGTGGACAACACGAAGGTGGTCTCCATGCCGGGTCTAGAGAATGATGCTGTGATTGAAATTAAATATACCAAAGAGATTAACTGGGGAACGCCTTTTACCAATTATCTTTCCGCAATCCGCTTTTATTTTCAAGCCTATGATGAGCCGGTGAACCTTTCCCGATACATAGTCATATTTCCCCAGGATATGAAGCTCGATTATGAGCTTTTGAATATGAATGTACCCCCTGAAGTAAGACAGCTAAAAGATAACAGACTAGCTTATATCTGGCAGAGGCAAAAAATGGCCGGACTCGTGCCAGAGCCAGGGATGCCGCCCACAATCGAGGTCATACCATCAGTACGCATATCTACCCTATCTACCTGGGATGAGGTCAGCCGGTGGTTTATAGGCAATATAATTGGCAAGACAAGGCAGACCAGCTACCTCAAAGAGAAAGTGGAAGAGATTACTCAGGATAAAGAATCTCTTCAGGAAAAGATGGAGTCTATATACTATTATGTTAACACCAAAATCAAAAATTTTGGCTTTAGAGAAGATTCTCCTTATCCAACCAGTGAGACTTTACTCAATGGATACGGCTCTGAGCTTGATATTGCTGTCTTATTAGTGGCTATGCTTAAACAAATAGGAGTAGAATCAAAAATCATTCTGGCTCGAGCGACTGGGAGTGGAGATATAAATTGGGAAAAACCCTCCATCTACCTTTTTGACCATGCCCTGGTCTGGGTAGAGGAAAAAGATATACCAGGTCTATACCTGGATAATTCCAGGCGTTATTTAGCCCTGGGAGAGGTGACCTGGGATATGAGAGAGGCTAAGGTATTGGTTCTATCTGATATGGATGCAGGTTTAGAAAGTCTGAAGATTCCCCCTGATAAAAAGCTGCTTCAATCCAAATTAGATATAGAGCTGACTTCGCAGGGGGATATCCAGTGTTCAGGGTGGCAGCGCTACTTTGGCATTTACGCAAGTGTTTACCGAGAGCATTTTATTAGTTTAGATACCAGTCTGCGAAAGACAGTCTATGAGATAATTTTGAATGATATGATTAGAGGAGTTAAAGCTGAGAAAATTGAATTTTTAGAGCTAGAAAACCATGCCTCTCCTTTAACAGTTAACTTTATTTGTGCAGCTTCTGGGTTTGCTTCAAAGATGGATGCTCAGCTATTCTTTGAGCCTATTATCAACCCTCTGGCTCTTATTGAGAGCTATATAGCTAGAGTAGAGAGAATTTATCCGCTCCTCATCAGTGTCCCTCAACTCACCGTTGATGAGTATGAATTTTATCTTCCTTCCGGATATGTAGTGGATAATCTACCTGAAGATGTATCTATTGAAACTGGGTTCGGCAATTATTCAGTCACCTACTCACTGGAAAATGAGGCTCTCAAGGTTACTCGCAGCTTCTCACTACCTATTCAAAGAATTGAGCCTGAGGAATATTCTCTTTTTATGGACTTCTGCCATAACATCGACATGGCTGAAAAAGAAAAGGTGGTTCTAGAACAGCGTATAGCAGGTAGCATATAGCGTATAGTGTCCTCTCCCCTGTGGGGAGAGGATTAAGGTGAGGGGGAATAAACAATGAACTATGAACAACGAACTACGAACTCTGGAAAGGAGGAAATAAATGCCTATAGGTCCGTCAATTCCCTTTTATTTATTGGTTATCTTTTGGATAGCTAGAGTAGTGGTGATATCTTTTATTTGCACTTTTCTGGGTTGGCTTGGAATAAGGATACTGGATGCTCTGACCCCGAAGATTCACCAGAGAGAAAAGATAGGAGAAGACCCCATCTCAGTGGGACTTTTTATTGGGGGATTCACTATCTTTGTCGGTTTGATAATACACGGCGCCTGCACAACGCCAATGGCCATTGGGACATCGCTGAGAGAAAGCCTGATAAACTTTAGAAGGCTGGGGCTAATAAGTATAAGCTTCTTTGTAAGCCTTTTAATAGGCATAGTTTTGTTTAACATTCTCGATAAGCTGACCCCCAAAATCCCATTTTTTAACATCAAGGATAATTCCATTGCTATCGGTATATATGTACTTAGCTACCTTCTCTTTCTAGGAATTATTCTGCACTCAGCTCTAACTATGTCTCTATGAAGATAAGAATAACTTTACTAAGTTTGGTCTGGTTAATTTGTCTGGTGCTATCCCCTGAAGCCATTTCCCAAAATTTTTACCAAAAAAATGGGGAAATCTATGACCTCTGGGACATTTGCCGAACAAGGCCGCAGGGTTTTGATGGATATTTTCAGGTTACTGAAAAAGGATTCCGTCCTGTAATAGCTTTTGAAAGTTTAGGCAGTAATGCTGATATTGCTTACAGATTGGGCCAAGAGTTTCTGAGGCAATACCCCGATTTTTATCAAAGAGCAGAAAGAATATACACCTTTGTCAGAGATAGAGTCAGATATACTCAGGACCTTAGCCAGTTCGGTTACCCTGAATTTGCTCAGAATGCTGATGAACTGGCTAAAAAAATCCAGGAAGGTGGTGCTCAGGGGGACTGCGAAGACTACGCCGTTCTTCTCGCCACTATGTATAAAGCAGCCGGGTATCGTACAGCCATAGTTCTTGTTCCTGGTCATGCCGCTGCCCTTGTCCATCTACCAGGATATCAAAAAGCTAACATCAGCCTCACATTTAACGAGGAATCGGGTTGGATCTGGGCCGAGGCAACAGGAAGGAATAATCCTCTTGGATGGTATCCTCAGAGAGCTTTGCAAAGTAAGGCTTATGCTTATGAGCTCGAAGAAATAGAGGATCTAACTCTAAGGGCAGAACCAGCCGGCAAGATCGCCCAGGTTAAAGGAAAAAGTAGGTCCCTGAGCTTCTCACCCTTCTTCTTTCTTCTACTTATTATGTGGATACTCCCTATGATAAGTAGAATTTTTATGATTACGGCAGCAAGAAAAAAGTTTTGAAATCCCTGTCCTTTCTTCCCTGGCTCCCCTCGCCCTATTTCCGCTCAATCTTTATTTCTATCTCTTTAGCCTGGTAATATGTTCCGAGGATAGGTTCTTTGAAAAAGGCGGGTTTAAACCTTTCTTCTCTTACAGGGTGGAAACCCGGACCTTCCAGAACGAGGGCTAATAAGTTCTCTTCTTCTAGCATTGCTTGGGGTATGTAAAAGATATTTTGCGGGCCTACCGACTCATATCGGCCCAGGGTCTGGCCGTTTAAATAAAGATGGCACCTCTCCTCTGCCTGAGGAATAACCAGCTTAAGCGGCGCAGTCCACCCCTCTTTTTTCTTATACTTAAATCCTCGTCTAAACCAGATTAGATTACCCAGATTCTCATGGCAGACATACTTTTCCCCTTCTTTTACTTTTATCCATTCCTTATCGCTATATTCAGGCTTATGGTAGCCTTTTCTTATCCCGTTTAAATCTTTCCTCACCTTAAATTCCTTTATCTCTTTTTCCCAGACCTCATCATTAATCTTTCCTCTAAGCCTGATAGGTTTCTGAATGCCGCTGTACTTCTTTATCGCCCCTTCATGGGGATGAGCCTTAGTATGATAGGCATTCTCACAACTTATAGCCAGAAGATTCTTACCTGGTTTAAGATAGGAAGTAATCTCTAGCTCTTTTTCTCCTATTCCTCGCCAGACAAAAGCTCCATTTAAATAAAGATAAACTCGGTCAAATTCTGTAGTTATACCCATTTTTACCTGGGATACCCCATTGGGAAGTAAAAACTGTGTTCTGTACCAGAAATAGCCATGTCCAAAAAGTTTAGCTTTTTCCAGAGAAATGGGCTCTTTTAAAACTAACCAGTCCCTATCATTATAGCCTACCTTTCTTTCCTCGCTGTCAGATTTGTATCTCCAGTAAGGCTGGCTCCATTTTATACTTACCGGCTTTTCCTCTTCTATTCGGCAGTTAAACTTTAAACTTCTCTTAGCCTCCTGGTAACTAAATGGGATAGAGACTCCATTAATTCTTATCTTTTTCGGTTTAGAGAAGGTAAATATTCTGGTTTTACTCTCTATTTTATTCCTCGCCTCACCTTTCAGAAGAATCTCTTTTGGACCTTCTTCAATCTCTTTAATATAATAAATATCAGTTAGCATGATAGAATCATCCAGCAGCCAGACCCGACCAGCCCAATACGAATCAAGAAGTAATAATAAGATTTTTTCATCTATCTCTACAAGCTTGGTATCCTCAGGCGTATAAAACAGACGAATAGAAGAATTATCTCTTTTAACCGCTACTTTCCCCTCCAATACTTCTACTTTGCCATTTTTCCCTTTTAGCACTACCTCACCTTGAATTCCAGTTTGAGTAGAGAGGATAACTACTTGTTTATCGCCGATTTTTTTGGTAGTTAAAAGCTCTGAGGTAGCATGAGAAATCATAAGATTAGTGCCAGGTATAACTACATCTATGGGGAGTAGAGCAGCAAAATAGGGAGGCAGCTCCAGATAACCTTCTTCGGGCAGTCTCTTTTTAATATTTTCTAGAGAAGAAGTGTAAGAAATAGCTACTTTCTTGACTGCATCTTCCAGATTGCGAACCAGCAAAAGGCCGCCCGGAGAGCCAAGTCTTTCCAAGACTAAGACCTTCTCATAACTTCCAGCAAAGGAAGTAGCATCAAGAACCTTGTTCTCTTCCAGAGCCCTTATCCTTTCTCCCCCTCTGGTAAAAAAAGCTGCCTCTGGAACTGCCTCTGTCTCGGTAATAAGCTGAGGAAAGCTTTTTAAAAATAGCCCTACCGTCCGAGCAAGATAGTACTTTTCATCTAGCTCTCCCCATTCTCGAATAGGAGCGCGGCCAAAGTCAAAGGTGGTAGTAGAACCTATTCCTCCAAAATCACCTTTGCATCCCCAATAAGGAAAAGTAGTGCCTCCGGTAAACATATACATATTTAGTAAAGAAGCGCCCCGAATCAAAACACTTTTTAGGGCTGCATTAAGCAACTCCCAGGAGCCTTCATAAAAGGGCTGAGCAAATTGAGCGAACCAACCAGTTCCTAGTTCCAGTACCAGGACGGGTTTATCTGGCTGCTCTTTTTTGGCTTCTTCGATGAGGCGCTCAAAGTAATCAAACTCCCAGAGCCATATCCAGGGAATATTGGGATAGAAAGTTCGCGTGTCAATAATCTCTGTTCCTCGAATAAAACTTCCTTCATTAGTAAAAGCAGGAACATCTATACCACACCTTCTGGTAATTGCCAATAAAGACAATAAATACCTGAGAGCTTCTTCTCTGGAGAGGCCCAGATCACCCTCCTCCATTAAATGGTCATATTCATTCTCTATCTGAAATAAAATTATGTTTCCCCCACTGGTAATAAGATGGGGTTTTATTACCCTGGCTACCACTTTAAACCATCTTTCTACTAAAGAAAGGTATCCGGTATCAGGCAGGCGAAGTTTAATATCCCGGGCCAGAAGCCAGTCAGGAAACCCCCCAAAGTCCCACTCCGCACAGATATAAGGTCCTGGTTTTAGCACTACATAAAGCCCGTGTTTC
>JAUWRC010000067.1 GCA_030610745.1 Clostridia bacterium | reverse complement strand
GGATGAGCTCCCACCTGTTCTCGGTAATGCCTCCGAGCTAAGAGAAGTTATAACCAACATAATTATCAATGCCATTGACGTCATGCCCCAAGGAGGAAAAATTACCATCAAGACAAAAAAAGATGAAGATCAAGTTTGTATCCTGGTAACTGATACAGGGCCAGGAATGCCCGAGGAAGTAAAAAGAAAAATATTTGACCCCTACTTTACCACCAAAGGCCCTCGGGCAACTGGATTGGGAATGAGTGTATGCCATGGGATAATAACCAGACATGAAGGGAAAATAGAAATCCACAGCCAAGAGAAAAAAGGAACTACTGTTATTATAAAACTGCCCATTCCGCAGGCAGAAAAAGAGAAAGTGGAAGGGAAAAAAGCTGTAATCCCTGAAGAGATTAAGAAAGCAACTATTCTTGTTATAGATGACGAGGAAAGCGTTCGTAATGTCTTAGAAGATATGCTTACTGGAGAAGGACACCACGTAATCTCCTCCTCCAGTGCAGAAGAGGGAATAGAGCTGTTTAAAAAAGAGAAGGTGGATCTGGTCTTCACTGACCTGGGAATGCCAGAGATCCCGGGCTGGCAGTTGGCCAAACTAATTAAAGAGATAGAGCCCGGGACCCCCGTAGCTATGATTACTGGTTGGGGAACCCAGATAACCGAAGAAGAGATAAAAAAGTCTAGTGTCGATTTTTTTATAGGCAAGCCTTTCCAAGCCAACGAGCTTCTTGAGATAATGGCTAAAGCAATAAAGTTAAGAGAAAAAATACCCTCCGGAGAGGGATAGGATGTCTAAATAATTCCAGAACTTCAAAAACCTTAAACTTTCTCACATAAAAATTCTCTTCCATTTCTAAGGGTCCCTCCTTAATTCACATTTCTCCTTAATAAAATTGACAAAAGAGGCTGGAAATATATAATATAGCCAGAGAGAAGGATTGAGATAAAATGCAAGAGTTTCATATTTCTAATTTAAAAGGGATGGAAAAGCGGTATGAAGAACTTAATAAACTGCTCTCTGATCCTCATGTTTTGGAAAATAGGCAGCTTCTGGAAGCCTATGGTAAGGAGCATGGGGAGCTGGAAAAGACAGTTTCTCTCTGGCAAAAATATAAGAGAACAGAAAAAGAGAGAAAAAAGCTGGAAGAAATGCTCCTTAATGAAGAGGAAGAAGAGATGAGAGAACTGGCTGAAAAAGAAAAAAAAGAATTGAGCACCCAGTTAGAAGATTTAGAGAAAAGACTTTTGCATCCTTCTAGTGAAAATTATTCTTCCAGAAATGTAATTATGGAGATTCGAGCAGGGGCGGGAGGAGAAGAGGCAGCTTTATTCGCTGCTGATTTATATAAGATGTACACTCGTTTTGGAGAAGAAAAGGAATGGAAAATAGAAAACATAAACCATCATCCTACAAATAGAGGAGGATTTAAAGAGATTATCTTTGGCATAACAGGTAAGAAGGTCTTCTCCACTTTGCAGTACGAAAGCGGAGTACATAGAGTTCAAAGAGTCCCCATAACCGAATCGAGTGGAAGAATTCATACCTCCACCGTCACTGTAGCTGTTCTTCCCGAAGCTGAAGAGGTAGAGGTAAAGATAAAACCCGAGGACCTGCGTATAGACACCTTCCATTCCCGGGGAGCAGGGGGACAGCATGTAAATGTTACTGATTCAGCAGTAAGAATTACTCACCAGCCCACAGGAATTGTCGTTCAATGTCAGGATGAACGCTCCCAACACCAAAATAAGGCTAAAGCGATGCGGGTTCTGCGGGCTGAACTTTTTCAAAGAAAAATAAAGGAGCAAGCCCAAGAAATTTCCTCACAGAGAAAAATCCAGATTGGAAGCGGAGAAAGATCTGAGCGCATCAGAACCTATAATTTTCCCCAGAATCGGGTGACCGACCACCGCATTCATCTCACTTTACATAAGCTGGAGGATATCCTCAACGGCGAGATGGATGATTTAGTGAAGTCTCTCACAAAAGGAATGGAAGAGAAAAAATTGTAAGTGATAGCCGATAAACTTAAAGGATGTTTTAGGGATATAAAAAAGGGAGCCGGTCATTATTGGCTATACGGATTAACTGCCGAAGCTAAATCTTACGTAACAGCCCTTCTAAGAAATGAGATAAAGGGAACTTTTTTATTTATCACACCCGAGGATTCAGAGGCTCGGAATATTTACGAAGATTTACTCACCTTTTTCCCCTCTTCCAAAGAAATCCTCCTTCTTCCTCCCCGGGAAAAAGATTCAGAAGGAAAACGTCTCATGATCTTGCATCAATTAGCCAAAGAGAATAATGTTTTAGTAGTAGCCTCTCTTGGGGCTATTTGCCAAAAAGTATCATCTCTTTCCTCTCTGGAAAAGGATAGTTTCCGACTGGTGAAAGGAAGCAAAATTAATCGAACCACTCTCTTAGAGTACTTAGTACGAGCAGGATATGAGTCTTCCCCCTTAGTAGAAGAAAAGGGAGATTATGCATCTCGAGGAGGAATTATAGATTTCTATTCTCCCCTTTATTCTTATCCTATTAGAATTGAACTTTTTGGAGAAACTATAGAGTCTATACGGGAATTTGACCCTCTTACTCAATTCTCCACCAGAAAGAGAAAAGAAGTTATATTATCCTCAAGAAATGAGGAGGTTCTGGCTGAAAAGACAAAAGAGAAGCTTTTTCCCTTATTCCAGGTACTGCCCTCCTCTATTATTATCTTAGATGAACCTGGCCAGATTCAGCAGCAAATGGAAAATTGGCAGCCTTCAGCTACGGAAGCTCTCAAGCGTTTTTTAAAAAGAGCCCATCTATATCTCTCTACCAATTGTTGGATAAATCCGACCGCTACAAATTTCCATCAAAAAATTCCCTGGGTGAAACACGAGCACATCCTTTCTTTACCTTGCTCTTCCTTGACTTCTTATCAGGGACATTTTGACTTATTGATTGGGGACATAAAATCGTGGAGGGAGAAAAATTATAAAGTGATTCTGTTGGCCCCCAATCAAGGTCAGGGAAAAAGATTAAAAGAATTATTTGAAGAGAAAAAACTACCCATACCATGGCAAGAAAAGTTTTCTTTATTAGAAGATTCCTTCCCTTCTCTTCTTATCACCATAGGTGATTTAAGAAAAGGCTTTGTCTTTGAGGATGCAAAACAAGTTTTTATCACTGATGAAGATATTTTTAAGCGTTATAGAGAAAGACGGCAAAGGTGGGGTGGCGAAGAAGAAAAAAGAATCAAAAGATGGACAGAGCTTACAGAAGGTGATTATGTGGTACATATTGACTACGGGATAGGCAAATTCAGCGGAATAGAAACCCTTGAGGTAGAGGGGGTAAGAAACGATTATTTTCGTGTTGACTATAAGGGAACTGACCGTCTTTATGTTCCCATTTATCAGTTAGGACGCCTGCACAAATATGTGGGAGATTCTGATTGTCCCCCTCCTATCCACAGCATGGAAGGAGGATACTGGAGATGGACAAAAAAAAGAGTTAGAAAAGCAGCCTGGGAAATTGCCTCTTCTCTTCTCAAACTCTACTCTATGCGAAAGACAGTAGCCGGTCATTCCTTCTCTTCTGATAAAGATTGGCAATTAGAGTTTGAATCCTCTTTTCCCTACGAAGAGACACGGGATCAGCTAAAAGCTACCGAGGAGATAAAACAAAGTATGGAAAATCCCACTCCTATGGATAGACTAGTTTGTGGAGATGCAGGGTATGGAAAGACAGAAGTAGCTATCCGAGCAGCTTTTAAAGCAGTAATGGATAATAAACAGGTAGCCCTTCTCGCTCCTACTACTATTCTGACTGAACAGCACTACCGAACATTCACAGAAAGAATGGCCGCCTATCCTATCTGTATAGAAATGCTTTCTCGTTTTCAAACCTCATCTAAACAGAAAGATATTCTCATAGATTTAAAAGAAGGAAAAATAGATATTATTATAGGAACTCATAGGTTAATTCAAAAAGATGTAGGTTTTAAAAACCTGGGGTTGGTAATTATTGACGAGGAACAGCGATTCGGGGTCACCCACAAGAAAAAACTGAGAGAATTTAATAGCTCAGTGGATGTACTAAGTCTAAGTGCTACTCCCATCCCTCGTTCTTTATATATGTCTCTGGTAGGAATTAGGGAGATGAGCACCATCTTCACCCCTCCAGAGGAGAGGCAAAACATAGAAACCGAGGTAGTAGAATATGATGAAGCATTAATAAAAAAAGCCATAACTAAAGAATTAGAGCGAGGAGGCCAGGTCTTTTATCTTTATAATAGAATCAAGGATATCTATAGAGTCGCAGAGAAAATAAAAAGAATAGTTCCGGCAAGCTCTATTGCCGTCTCCCATGGAAGAATGCCTTCCAGGAAGCTAGAGAGTGTCACTAAAGATTTCCTGGAGCGAAGATACAACATCCTGGTTTGCACTACCATTATTGAATCCGGTATAGACATGCCTAATGTAAATACCCTAATTGTGGAGGGTGCAGAGCAGTTTGGTCTGGCTGACCTTTATCAACTGAGAGGAAGAGTAGGCAGAGGTAGGCTAAAAGGATATTGCTATTTTCTTCTTACTCAATTTCTCAGGGAGGAAGCTCGCCGACGGCTGGAAGTCATTAATCAGTTCAAAGGAGCAGGATCGGGACTGCGCATAGCCATGCAGGATTTAGAAATAAGGGGAGCAGGCAATCTTTTGGGCAAAGAACAACACGGCCACATAGCAGCAGTAGGATTCACTCTTTACAACCAGCTTTTAACCGAAGAAGTTAAAAAATTAAAGGGAGAAAAAGTTACCCGCTTTTTGCCTCTCAGTTTAGATATAGGAGTAGAAGCAAGAATTCTTCCCTTGTACGTACCTTATAAGGAGCAGAGATTCGAACTTTATCGCAGGATGGGAAAGATAAAAAAAGAAGAGGAAATTCTTAAATTTAAAGAAGAGCTGCGCGATCGCTATGGGCCACTTCCTTCCCAGGTTAGAAATCTAATTCATCTTTTGCGGATAAAACTTATAGCAAGAAAGCTGGGAATCATCTCTTTAAGAAGTAAAGGGTCTAAAATCTGGGCTACCTTCTCCCCTTTTAATCCTTTGGGACAAGCCGAGCGAGACAAAATTAAAGCCCGACTATGGCCCGATGTTCAGCCTTTGCCCCTTGATGAGAGAAACTTAGCTATAGTTAAGAAAAATAAGGGGAAGCAGTTATTAATCTGGTTGGAAAGAATTTTACACGAATTAAAAGATGTGATATAGTAAGAGAAAGGAGAATAGAAAATGAAACTAGTCTTTTCATATCGGAATCTTTCTATCTGGGGGCTAATTTTTCTCTGGATAGGAGGATTAACTTCTTTGGCTTATTCGGCTGAGTTAATTGATAAAATAGTAGCTGTAGTTAACGGCCAGACTCTCACCGAAAGACAGTTAGAGCAAGAAATATCCCTGCACCAGGGAAAGTGGGGAATCGAGAATATGGTAGAGGGCTGTCTTCTTAAGCAAGAAGCTAAAAAAGAAGGGATAACTGTAAGTTCTGAGGTGGTGGAAGAATATCTATCTAAGATCAAAGCAGATTTTTCCGAGGAGGAATTCGAGTTAATATTAAGAGAGCTTAAGTTATCTTTGGCAGAGTACAGAGAGTGGTTAGAAGGGATGTTCCTGCAAAGCATACTGATCGATCAAAAGAGAATGCAAATTAGTGAAAAAATAAAAATTGAGGAAAAGGAGATGGAAAATTTTTATCAAAAATTGAAGCAATATCTACAAGGGAAAGAAGAGGAAGGAGAAATAGAAGAGGAAATTAAACAGTTTTGTTATTATTATGAAGAGGAGCTAAAAAATATAGGAAAAATCAAAATAGCTCTGATTGTCATGCCAGACAAAGATTCCATTTTAACCCCAGAAAATATTTTTCAATTATCAAAAAGAGGGATAGATTTTTCTATTCTGGCTAGAGAATTTTCTCAAGGTCCTAATGCAGAAGAGGGGAGTGAGTTAGGACTGCTCAGATTAAAGGACTTAGCACCATTTTTAAGAGAAATTACCCCTTCCATGAGAATAGGAGAAATAAGGCTGGTAAAAGAGAAGGACCTCTTTTATATTGTTCAATTGAAAGATAGAAAAGAGCTTCTTTTTGCCCAGTACGAGACACCGATTGAGGAATATTTAAGGGAAAAGAGGGTGGACAAAGGACTGGAAGAATGGCTGAAGGCTTTGAGGGAAGAAGCAGAGATTAGGATAATATAATATGGATAAATTCATTATAGAGGGGGGTTTTCCCCTTAAAGGAAAACTTAAGGTGAGCGGAGCAAAAAATGCTGCCCTTCCTATTATGGCTGCTTGCCTATTAACAGAAGGAAAATTCTGCCTTGAGAATGTCCCTCACCTTACAGATATACTGTCTATGTCCAGCGTATTGGAGAGATTAGGAACTAAAGTTACAAGAGAAAATGGGATTTTGAAAATAGATTCTGGTGAGCTTTCTTATAACGAAGCTCCTTATGATCTAGCAAAACTGGTACGAACTTCTATCCTAGTTTTAGGACCTCTCTTAGCCCGTGGCAGAGAAGCACGAGTTTTTCTTCCCGGAGGATGTGATATAGGAAAAAGACCTATAAACCTTCATCTTAAAGGACTGGAGCAACTGGGAGCAAAAATAGAGGTTAGAGATGGGTATATTAAAGCATACGCAAAAAGAAATCTTTGTGGAAACAGTATCTATTTAGATGTTCCCAGTGTGGGAGCCACACAAAATCTAATGTTTGCCGCTGCCCTGGCCAAAGGCATAACTTTAATTAAAAACGCCTCCTGTACGCCTGAAACAGTAGATACAGCAATTTTTTTAAAAAAGATGGGAGCAAAAGTCAAAGGAGAAGGAACAAAGTTAATAAAAGTAGAAGGAGTGAAAGAGCTTCATCCGGTAAAGCACTCCATAATTCCTGATAGAGCCGAAGCAGGAACTTTGATAATGGCGGCTATTATTACAAAAGGGGAAGTGATATTAGACGGAATTTACCCTGAACATCTGGAAATAATCCTTAGTAAATTAAGAGGGATGGGAGCAGACATTGAGGCTAGTAACCAGAGAATAAGGGTTAAAGGGGCAGGTATTCTAAAACCAATTAAGGTAAAAACTTTCCCTTATCCTGGATTTTCTACAGACCTGCAGCCTCAAATCTCAGCCCTTGCCTGTCTGGCTCAAGGAACAAGCCTCATTACTGAGACTATCTGGGAGAGAAGATTTACCCATGTTCCGGGCCTACGAAAAATGGGAGCACAAATTAAAGAAAAAGAGCGAGGAATAGAGATAAAAGGGGTTTCTTCCTTGCGCGGAACCTCCGTCGCAGCTCCTGATATAAGAGCAGGGGCAGCTCTTATCCTGGCTGGATTGGCAGCCAGAGGAGTAACCGAAGTCAATGAGATCTATCATGTTGACCGAGGCTATGAAAGATTGGAAGAAAAATTATCTAGCCTGGGAGCAAGAATTAAAAGGCAGCTATAAGCTGTAAGTTATAAGGATAAGAATCCTTTACGGAATATATAAGCAGTAAGGAAAAAAGAAAAAAAGGGACAAGAAGGAGTGAATAGTTAACCAATGTTTTCTTTTAGTAAAAAAATTGGAATAGATTTGGGAACTACCAGCATAATAATCTATGTTGAAGGCGAGGGTATTGTTCTTAATGAACCTTCCGTAGTAGCTATGGATAGAGAATCCGGCAAGATTTTTGCTATCGGAAGCGAAGCTAGAGAAATGCTGGGCAGAACGCCTGATAGTATCATAGCTACAAAACCAATGGAGGATGGGGTCATTGCCGATTATGATATCGTAGAAAGCATGCTTAAATTTTACATTAAAAAGATTCATAGGAAATGGATCTTTTTTCCTCCCTATATTATGATCTGTATACCCTCAGGAGGGACATCAATACAGAAAAGAGCAGTAAGGAACGCTGCCATTCAAGCTGGATGTAAAAAAGTCTTTCTTATCGAGGAACCTAAAGCAGCAGCTATAGGAGCAAATCTCGACATTGCTAGACCAGGAGGAAATATGGTTGTAGATGTGGGAGGTGGAACTACCGATGTAGCTGTTCTTTCGCTGGGAGACATTGTCACCACTGAGACTCTTCGAACAGGAGGTAATAAACAAAACGAAGCCATCACCAGATACCTGAGAAAGCAATATAATTTAGCCGTAGGAGAAATTACTACCGAACGGATAAAGCCTAAAATAGGTTATGCTTTCTCTCCTCCAAAGAA
>JAUWRC010000149.1 GCA_030610745.1 Clostridia bacterium | reverse complement strand
CCAACTCTGGAAAGACTATTCTCTTCCGAAAGAAAAACTTTCCCTGGGAATAAAATACAACCTTTATTAGAGGGTGGATTCTCCCCTGTTTAGGGAAGCAGTAATAAAAGTTCCTTCTCCTACATCTACCTCGATTTTTACTGGGAGATACCCTTCATCCTCCCAAAACCATACCTTTATTTTCCCCGAACCTACTTCCTTGCATAAAAAGGCTGAATAGGTTTCGTCATGGATAAGTACTTCTTCCTTTTTGAGGACCTTAATCTGCACTTCCTCTCCTATTCTTTTCTTACAAGCTTCTGGACTCTCATCTTCAAGTAAAAAGAATGGAAATTCTCTTCCTATCTCCAGTTTCTGAGTTCTTAACCAGTAAATCAAAGAAGGTATATCGAAAACAGGAGAGGAAAAGAGTTTAGTATATTCTTGCCCATTCTTTTCATTCCTGATTAAGGCTTCCCCGATTTTCTGGTCTATCTCAATAACCCAATCCTTAAGAGGATTACTTCCCTCCTTACGATAGATCGTCACTCTGTAGGGCCAAAGAGTATCCCCATCAACAAAGTTTTCTCTTTTTTCATCCCAGGAAAAAAACCAGGAATAAATGCCCGCAGTTCTCAGTTTCCAAGAGAAGAGATAGACAGACTGCCCATTTGTCTGAGTTAGTTTTTCCTTCACCTCTAGGATCAGTTCTCCCACAGATTTTCCTGAAAGAATTTTTGCAAGAAGAGAAGTCCCAGACCACTTTACGTCATAGATTAATTTCTCTCCCAGAAAAGAAATTCCGGGCTGCTTTACGGCAGAAGTCAATTTCTCTTCCAGTAATTTTTTCTCCTCTTTAAGAGAACAAACCCCTACTCTTCCACTGTTAATTACAAAAAAAAGAAGAAAACAAAGTAAAAAAAGGGGACAGGCTACTTTTTCCAAACTAAAATTTTGGCATCCTCGCCTGTCATTGCGAGGAAGTACGAAGTGCTGACGAAGCAATCTCAATAGAGATTGCCACGCCCCTTCGGGGCTCGCAATGACGTTATTCATGAGTATTTTCCTTGCTTCTTTTCTTACCATATACTATATACTATCCCTCAGTCCTTTTCTCCATCTTTTTTCTAGTTCATCTATAGACATATCTATGAGAATATCTTTATCTCTTTTAATAATTAGCCTCCTCCCTCTTACTTCCCCTAATTTTGAAAAAGGGGCTTTGTTCTTTTGGGCAATATTTTTTAATTGGGCAAAATCTTCAGGAGGACAGGAAATTATAATACGAGACTGAGTCTCGCCAAAAAGCAAGGCATCAGCTCTAAAAGGTGATAGGGATTGGGTGTTGGGTGTTGGGCGAGAAGTGCTAGGTGATGGGGATGAAGAAGAAGATTGGGAGGAATGATTCAGGGATTGAAAAAAGAAAGACGAAAGTTGAATAACTACTCCTATTTTGCTCTTAGAATTAGAAAAACAGCTTTCAGCAAGAGCAACAGCCAAACCACCCTCTGAACAATGGTGAGCACAGTTGACTAAACCAGCCCTGATTGCCTCAAGACAGGTTTTTTGGACTGCCTTTTCTTTTTCCAGGTTAATCTGGGGAGAATCTCCCTTCTTGAGGCCGTGGACTACTCTAAGGTATTCACTTCCTCCCAGCTCCTGACCGTGGTCACCCAAAAGAACAATTACATCTCCTTCCTCCTTGAAATTTGGCCTACAGCGAAACTCTATATCTTCCATAAGTCCAAGCATTCCCACCATTGGCGTTGGATCAATGGCTCCGGTGGGATTCTCATTATAAAAGCTGACATTTCCCCCCGTTACCGGTGTCTCCAAAATACGACAAGCCTCTGCCATCCCTTCTACACACTTCTTGAATTGCCAGAAAACAGCCGGTTTGGTGGGATTCCCAAAATTAAGACAATTGGTAATAGCTAAAGGCTTAGCTCCTGCACAAACAATATTTCTGGCTGCTTCAGCTACAGCAATTTTTCCCCCTTCATAGGAATTAAGATAGCAGTAGCTTCCATTGCCGCCAGTAGTTAGAGCAATAGCCTTTTTTGTTCCCTTGATTTGAATGAAGGCACAATTGGCACCTGGCTGAAGAATAGTATCAGTTCCTACCATAGAGTCATATCGCTCATAAATCCATTGTTTAAAGGAGATGGAAGGTGAAGTTAATAGTCTTTTTAAAACATCATTATAATCTTTAGGCTCAGGAATAGTTAAGATAGGAAAATCTTTTATTTTTTTTAAATAAGAAGGCTCTCTTTCTTCTCTAGTATAAACCGGCGCCTTTTCGGCCAGGCTCCTGGCGGGAATTTCCGCCACTATTCTATCTTTGTCCAGTACTCGGAAAAAACCATCCGAGGTAACCCGACCAATACTAACAGCATAAAGGTCCCGTTTATCAAAAATTTTCCTGATTAACTTTTCCTTTTCCTTCTTCACCACCAAAAGCATCCGCTCCTGGGACTCGGATAGCATCACCTCGTAGGGTATCATACCTTCTTCTCTTCGGGGAACCAGAGAAATATCTATCTCTACCCCGGAGCCTGCCCGTGATGCCATCTCCGAGCTAGAGGAAGTAAGCCCTGCTGCTCCCATATCCTGCATCCCTACCACTGCCCCCGTCTTCAAAAGTTCCAGGCAAGCCTCCAGGAGAAGCTTTTCCCGAAGGGGATC
>JAUWRC010000052.1 GCA_030610745.1 Clostridia bacterium | reverse complement strand
GAATTAGGAAAGGAGGGAGAGGTTAAGTTCGAAATTAGCGAATCTTTAAGAAACAGAGCTGAAAGACCGTTTGGACCTCCTTATCCTGATTGGGCAGAGGAGCAGGGGATAACAGGCAAGGTAAAGGTGGAATGCAGCGTCCGTCCCGATGGAATGGTTAGTGGAGTGGAAGTCGCACTCAGCTCAGGGTGTTCAGAATTGGATGAGTGTGCCTGCCAGGCTTTGATGAGGTGGGGATTTACTTCCATTAAAGGAGAAGAAATACAGGACGGAACAGTAATTTTTATATTCGAGTTCCCCCAAAGGTAATCCTTGAGCCAGAAGAGGCAGGTTGGAGTAGCGGTGCCATTTATGGCACTATATACGGTTTTTAATTATGCGAGAAAATAATTTTCAGTTAATTACTGAGCTTAAGCCGCGGGGTGATCAGCCCCAGGCTATAGAGAAATTAGTAAAGGGAATCAAAAAGGGCTTAAAAGAGCAAACTTTAATTGGCGTTACTGGTTCTGGCAAAACTTTTACTATGGCTAATGTCATTCAACAAGTACAAAGGCCTACTCTGGTTATCTCCCATAATAAGACCCTGGCCGCCCAGCTCTTTAGTGAGTTTTCCTCTCTATTCCCCAACAATCGCGTAGAATATTTTGTTTCTTATTACGATTATTACCAGCCCGAGGCCTATATTCCCCAGACGGATCTCTATATTGAGAAAGATGCTTCTATTAATGATAAAATAGACAGGATGCGTCACTCAGCTACGCGTTCCCTATTAGAATGCCGAGATACTATAATTGTAGCCAGCGTCTCCTGTATATATGGTTTGGGTTCTCCTAAGGATTATCGAGAAATGCTCTTGGAAGTGAGGGTAGGGGAGAGGTTAGAGCGGACAAAGATTTTGAAGAAATTGATAGAGATGAGGTATGAGCGCAATGACATTGATTTTTCTCGAGGAAAGTTCAGAGTAAGAGGGGATATTATTGAGATTTTTCCTGCCTATGAAAAGGAGGCCATAAGGATAGAGTTATGGGGAGATGAGATAGAGAAAATCTCTCTCTTTGACCCTTTAACCAGAGATACAAAAAACAGCTTTAAGAAGATTTATATTTATCCAGCTACTCATTACCTGGCCCCTCCGGAAAGGTTAGATTACGTTTTGCAATCTATTAAAAAGGAGCTTAAGCAAAGGCTTGCTGAATTCAGATCTCAAGGAAAACTTCTGGAAGCCCAGAGGCTGGAGACGAGGACTAACTACGACCTGGAAATGATAAGTGAAATAGGGTATTGCACAGGGATAGAGAATTATTCTCGTTATTTTTCAGGCAGAGCCCCGGGTGAGCGCCCTTCCTGTCTCATTGATTATTTCCCTGAAGATTATTTATTGTTCATTGATGAGTCTCATCAGACCATTCCTCAAATTCACGCTATGTACGGAGGAGATAGGGCTCGCAAAGATAACCTGATAAAATATGGATTTCGTCTTCCTTCTGCCTATGATAATCGTCCTTTGAAGTATGGTGAATTTGAATCTTTGATTAATCAGCTCGTCTATGTTTCAGCTACTCCTTCTCTTTATGAGGTGCAGAGAAGTTCACAAATAGCCGAGCAGCTTATTCGTCCCACGGGATTGGTAGATCCCAGGATTGTAGTGAAGCCAGCTACTCATCCTGTTGATGATCTACTGGAGGAGATTAAGAAGCGAGTGGAGAAAAAACAGAGAGTTCTGGTAACTACTTTGACCAAGAGAATGGCCGAGGACCTTACCGAATATCTGGAAGAGCTGGGAGTAAGGGTGCGTTATCTTCATTCCGAGGTAGAAACAATAGAAAGATCCAAGATACTGAGGGAGTTAAGGTTAGGGGAGTTTGATGTTTTGGTGGGAATTAATCTTCTCAGAGAAGGGCTGGATCTACCTGAGGTCTCTCTGGTAGCTATCATGGATGCTGACAAAGAAGGTTCTTTGAGGTCGGAAACCTCTATAATCCAAACGGCAGGAAGAGCATCTCGTAATGTGGAAGGGGAAGTAATCCTTTATGCTGATGAGGAAACCTCTTCCATGAAGCGAGCTTTAAAAGAGACAGGCAGAAGAAGAGAGATTCAGCTGCAATATAATCGTTCGCATAATATCACCCCTACTACTATTCGTAAAGCTATTTTAGATGATATCGAGACTTATACTACGAATAAATATGAAAGGATGGCTGTAGGGGAAGAAAAAGTAGAATATATCCCTCCCTCGGAGGTTTCTCGCCTCATGCAGATACTTGAGAGAAAAATGAGGCAAGCAGCGGAGAATCTGGAATTTGAAAAAGCAGCAGGGTTTCGGGATAGAATAAAGGAACTTAAGAATCGTTGCTCGTCGCTCGTTGCTCGTCGCTCGTTGCTCGTTGCTCGAAGGAGAAATAAAGAGAAAAGGGGACAGGCTGCTTTTTAGGAAGGATTCCAGTTTTTCTTTTTCCCTCTCCCCACAGGGGAGAGGGAAGGGGTGAGGGGACACGAACAACGAGAATGAAGGAGGATATTAAATGGGTCTTGTATTAGCTTTATTGGGAACAGGATTAGCAGTGGCTTTAGCGGGAGTAGGGTCAAGTATTGGTATAGGTTATGCTGGTCAAGCCAGCGCAGGGGCAATGACTGAGCACCCGGAGAGTTTCGGAAGATTTCTCATTCTCACTGCTCTTCCGGGTACGCAGGGAATTTACGGTTTTGTGGCTGCCTTTTTCTTAATGATGAAGATCAATCTAATGGGGGGAGTACCTGTTGATTTAACACTTGCTCAGGGATGGAGTCTCCTTTTAGCTGCTCTTCCTATAGCTATTCTTGGGCTGGTTTCAGCTATTCACCAGGGAAAAGTTTGCGCAGCGGGAGTAGGGCTTACAGTAAAGAGACCAGCAGAGTCAATGAAAGCAGTGGTTCTGGCTGTATTTGTGGAGTTTTATGCTGTATTAGGACTCCTTGTTACTATTTTCTTGATAATAGGTATAAAAGTTTAATCCAGCTGTAGGCCGTAAGTTTTAAGCTGTAAGCAGAATGGTGAGTTATTTATATTATACCAGTAGTGAGTAAGGTGGAAGAGGGGAGAGCGAAAGGCATCTTGTCTCTTATCGCTCACAGTGGAGTATTCGCTACTCACTGTTTAGCTAAGTTATCTGTTATTGCTAAAGAAGGGGGTTATTATGAGACAGTTTAAAATCGTTGTTGAGAAACATCCTGATGGTTATGTAGCGTATCCATTGGGGCTCAAAGGAGTTGTGGTTGGGCAAGGAGATACCTACGAAGAGGCACTTTCTGATGTAAAGTCAGCAATTCGTTTTCATATTGAGACTTTTGGAAAAGAGGTGTTAGAGGTAGAGCCACGAATTAAATGCCCACAACGAGATACGACATACGAACAACGAGATACGAGGTTAATATGGCTTTAGAAGATATTGTGAAGGGAATTAAGGAAAAGGCTTCCCATGAAGTGGAAAAAATTAGACAAGAAGCTGATAAAGAGAAAGGAGAACTTATTAAAAGAGCCCAGGAAGAGGCGGCTAAGATTAAAGATAAAATTTTGAAGAGGTTAGAAAAAGAAGGGGAAGAAAAAAAGCGAGAAAAATTAATCAGAGCCAGGAGTGAGGAAAGAAAAAAAATCCTTGCTCTAAAACGAGAACTTATGGATGAGACATTTAGACAGGCAGAACAGATATTCAACAATCTGGATAGAAAAGAGTATTTTAATTTACTGAAAGCGTCTCTTCTTTCCAGTATAGATTCTGCGAGTGAAAAAATCATGATTTCTTCTCGGGATAAGGAATTGATAGAGGAAAGCTTTATTAGGGAGTTAAAAAAAGAGTTAAAAGAGAAAGGAAAAGAGGGAAAGTTGAGATTTTCTCCTACGCTAGGGGAGAAAGAACGCGGCTTCATTCTCAAGAAAGAAGGAATGCAGGTAAACTGTACCTTCTCCAGCCTTTTCTCTTTTTTAAAGGATGAATTGGAAATAGAAGTAGCCAAAAGATTATTTAACTAAAGGGAAATAAATGGGAAAGACAATTGCAGAGAAGATTTTCTCTTCTCACTCGGGCAAGGATGCGCGAGTAGGGGATATAGTTATCTGCGATGTTGATTTTGCTATAGCTCAGGATGGAACAGCCCCTCTAGCTATTAAAGCCTTTGATAAAATGGACAAAAGAGAAGTCTTTAATAGGGAAAAGTTAGCTTTCTTTATTGACCATAGTGCTCCTTCTCCTAATAAGGAGGTCTCTTCTCTTCATAGTTTAATGCGAGATTTTGCTAAAAAGCAGGGGCTCAGACTTTATGATGTAGGAGAGGGCGTTTGCCATCAGTTGGTCGTTGAAGAGGGATGGGTAGTGGCGGGAGACTTAGTAGTGGGAGCTGATTCTCATACCTGTACTTATGGAGCTTTGAATCTTTTTTCCACCGGAGTTGGCTCTACTGATCTGGCCAGTGTTATGGCTTCAGGTAAACTATGGTTCAGGGTTCCTCAGAGCATAAAGGTCTCTTTTAAAGGCAAGCTCGCTACAGGCGTTTATGCTAAGGACCTCGCTCTTTATCTGGTGGGAAAGATAGGTGCTCGGGGGGCAGTTTATGAGTGTATAGAGTTCAGTGGAGAGACTATTCAAAATCTAAGTATAGAAGCAAGATTTACCATATGCAATATGGCTGTGGAAATGGGGGCAAAGGCAGGCTTGATGCAAAGGGATGAGCGCACTAAAAAGTGGCTGGGTGAGCATTCGAGGAAAAATTTTCAGTTTGTAGAGCCGGATAAAGATGCCGAGTACAAAAAAGTGCTGGAATACGAAGTTTCCCGGCTTGTCCCTCAAGTGGCCAGGCCACATACAGTGGATAATGTTGTCCCCATAGAGGAGACGGAGGGCATTCCTATTCAACAGGCTTTTTTGGGGACCTGTACCAATGGAAGGCTGGAGGATTTAAGGATAGCGGCAAATATTTTAAAAAATAGAAGTATACATCCGGAGGTTCGTTTTATCGTAGCTCCTGCTTCAAAGAGAATCTACCTGGAAGCGCTCAAAGAGGGAATTCTTAAGATTTTAATAGAGGCAGGGGCAGTTCTGGTTACCCCTGGCTGTGGATGCTGCGTAGGGACACATAATGGAGTTCCTTCTAGGGGCGAAAACGTTATCTCTACAGCCAACAGAAATTTCAAAGGGAGGATGGGTAATCCGGATGCCTTTATTTACCTGGCATCACCGGCTAGCGTAGCTGCTTCAGCAGTGGAAGGCAAGATCACTGACCCGAGGAGGTATCTGCAATAACTAGCGTATAGCGGGTAGCGTTTAGCGTATAGTAGCGGTCGGATTCATCCGATTTGTAGCGGTGGCATTTATGCCACGATAAATGGCAATGTTTGATAAATCAAACCGCTACTAAAGACATGCACGACGCACTCTAGAGCTTAAAGAAACTACTTTTTGAGGTAATCCAATGAAACCTGCTGAATCTAAAGTAAAAATTCTACAGGGTAAGGCACACAAGTTTGGCCATGATATAAATACCGATTATATTATCTCCGGGCGATATAAATTTAAAACCCTGGATAATAAAGAGTTAGCTCGGCATTTATTGGAAGATATTGAGCCTCATTTTTATTCTCATCTCTCACCAGGAGATTTTATCGTAGCCGGGGAGAATTTTGGCTGTGGCTCCTCGCGGGAGCAGGCGCCCTTAGCTATTAAATACGCCCACATAGGAGCGGTTCTGGCAAAATCATTTGCCCGCATCTTTTATCGTAATGCTATCAATGTGGGACTTCCTATTATTCAGACTGATACAGAAAATATTGAGCAAGGGGATGAATTAGTGGTAGATTTAGTCAAGGGCAAGGTTCTCATAGCAAAGAAAAACTTATCTCTTACCATCGAACCTTTTCCTTCTTTTATTCTGGATATTATTGAGGCAGGAGGATTGGTAGAATATTTTAAAAAATATGGAGGATGGAAAAAAAATAGCGTATAGCGTTTAGCGGGTAGCGTATAGTGACTCGTAAGTGGTTAATTGGTGAGCAGTGAGTAATTAACCATTTAGCCAATTAACTAACGAGATACGAGCGACGAACAACGAGATACGAGACTTACAGCCTATATCCCATTTCCTTTAAAGATTTTTTGTCTTTGCGCCAATCCTTTTTTACTCCCACCCAGAGATCCAGATAAACCTGACAGCCAAGGTGCTTCTCTATATCTTTTCGAGCTAACCTGCCAATATCTTTTATCATCTTTCCTGATTTGCCAATGAGTATTCCTCTTTGAGAGGTATGTTCTGCATAGATGGCTGCTCGGATATAGATCAGATTTTTTTTTCTTTCTTCAAATTGCTCTACCTTCACCATTACCGAATAAGGTATCTCTTGCCGGGTAAGATTAAATATTTTTTCCCTGATCAGTTCTGCTACCAGAACACGCTCAGGCTGGTCGGTAATTAAATCCGAGGAATAATAAGCTGGATGATAAGGAAGATGCTGGATCATTTCTCCTATAAGGACAGAAAGGTTAGTTCCCTTTTTGGCTGAGATGGGGATGATGCGAGTAAATGGAAAAAGGTTTAGATACTCATTTTTTAAAGATTCCAGCTGAGAATCCTTGGTTTTATCTATTTTATTGATAACTAGAAAAACAGGTTTTTTTATCTTTTTTAAATTTTCTAAAATAAATTTGTCTTCTTCAGATATAGGGGTAGGCTCTACCATCACTCCTACCAGATCTACACCTTCTAAACTTTTAAGTGCCTCTTTTATTGTATGTTGATCTATAAGAGTTTTAGCCTGGGTAAGGTTGATTATACCTGGAGTATCCAGAAAAACTATCTGAGCTTCGTCAAAAGTGACTATTCCCTGAATGATATTTCGTGTTGTTTGAGGTCGGGCAGAGGTAATAGCGATCTTTTCTCCCACCAGTTTATTGACCAATGTTGACTTTCCCACATTGGGCTTCCCTATAAAGGTGACAAATCCTGCTTTAATTTTCTTCATTTAAAGAATAGGAAGGTATTGTTCTAGTTCATAAGAGGTGACCTGGGAACGATAATTCTGCCACTCTATTTTCTTATTTTCTATAAGCTTAGAGAAAAGGCGTTCACCTAAAGTTTTTTTTAACCACTCACTTTTTTCCGTTATTTTTATAGCTTCCCAGAGATTTTCTGGAAGTTGGCCAATTCCCGCGGCCTCTCTTTCTTCTTCACTCATCTTATAGACATTTTCTTTTACAGGTTCCACAAAATCATATTCTTTTTCTATTCCTTCCAGTCCTGCTGAAAGCATTACGGCAAAAGCAAGGTAGGGGTTACAGGCAGGATCCGGAGATCTCAATTCTATTCGGGTAGCTTCTTCCTTGCCCGGTTTATATACTGGTACCCTGATCAAATCTGATCTATTTCTTAGTGCCCAGGAAAGATATACAGGAGCCTCATATCCAGGAACCAGCCTTTTATAGGAATTAACCCATTGATTGGTGATTAAAGTGAACTCAGAGGCATGTCTTAGCAAACCAGCGATATATCTTTTAGCTACCCTTGAAAGGTGGTAAGGGTCTTTGGGATCGAAAAAGGCATTTACTTTGCCCTTGAAGAGGGATTGGTGGACGTGCATACCGCTGCCATTTTTTCCAAAGAGAGGTTTAGGCATAAAGGTAGCATGGATATTGTTTTTTAAAGCAATCTCCTTGACTACCAGACGATAGGTCATAGTATTGTCAGCCATCCTCAGGGCATCGGTATATCTTAAATCAATTTCATGCTGGCTGGGGGCTACCTCGTGATGAGAACATTCTACTTCTATGCCCATATTTTTAAGGGCGATTATTGTCTCTTTGCGTAAATCACTGGCTACATCCCGTGGGGTAAGGTCAAAGTATCCTCCTTCGTCCAGTCCTTTGAGCGGTGGTTGGCAGGACTGGAAGTAGAAATACTCCAGCTCCGGCCCTATGTAAAAGGTGTATCCCATGTCAGATGCTCTTTTTAGATTTCTTTTTAATACATAGCGAGGATCCTCCAGATAAGAACTTCCGTCCGGCTCCAGAATGTCACAGAACATTCTCCCTCCCACTCCCAGGTCTTTAGAGGACGAAGAAAGTATACAGAAGGTGGAGGGATCAGGCATGGCCATCATATCACTTTCTTCAATGCGGGCAAATCCTTCAATGGAAGATCCATCAAAGCCAACTCCATCCTCCAATGCTACCTCTAATTCCTCCGCAGTAATGGTAAAGCTTTTCAGGAATCCTAATATGTCGGTGAACCACAAATGAATAAACTTTACCTTATTTCTTTTTGCTTCTTCAATTACCCATTTTTTATCCTTAATCTGCATCGCTGCTTTCCTCGTTACTTTCCTCAGGATTTGGAGTTTTTAAATTACTATGTTCTTTATTATACTCTGCGAGAATCTTTCCTTGAATGGTTTCCCTTAATTCTTGATTAAGAGGGTAGGCAGTATCTATGAATTCTCCATTAGGTAATTTGCGAGAGGGCATAGCTACAAAAAGCCCGTTTTCTCCTTCAATAACTTTTAGCCCGTGAATACGGAAACAGTCCTCAAAGGTGATGGTTGCCCATGCTTTGAATCTTTCCTTACCCTCAACCTTTCTTATCTTCACTTCTGAAATATTCACTCTAACCCTCCTTAAAACTTTTATCTGTAGGTTGAACTAAGTAAACTTTTCCCCTTCTTTGGAGTTTACTGCGGAGACTCTCTCCTTCTTTTCTCGTTTCAACCATACCAAAAATAACAGACCCACTTCCTGTCATCAAGGTTCCTTTTGCCCCTGCCTGCATCATCTCTTTTTTGACTGCCTTCACTGCCGGAAATCTTTCTAAAACCACTCCCTCTAATCTATTATATAAAAATTTACTTATTCCAGGTAAGCCCTCTTTTTTTACTAGCCTTGCAAGGAGTTTAGCACTTAATTTTTTTTTTGTCAATTCCCCTCTTATCTTTTTATAGACCCAGGAGGTGGAGACAGGAATTCCTGGATCTAATAGAACCAGCCATCCATCCTTTAAAGAAGGAAGAGGAATGAGGATCTCTCCCTTGCCTCTGACAAGAGAAGTTCCTCCTCTTAGACAGAAAGGAACATCTGCTCCCAGCAGGCTAGCCCACTTTGAGAGACTTATAAGAGGAACTCCCATTCCGAAGAGTTTATTCATTCCCCATACAGTAGCTGCAGCATCAGCGCTGCCTCCTCCTAGCCCTGCTTTTCTAGGAATGGTTTTGTGAATTTCTATCTGTAGGCCTTGAGGTATCTTTGTCTTTTTTA
>JAUWRC010000054.1 GCA_030610745.1 Clostridia bacterium | reverse complement strand
AAAACCGAGACTGTTCAAATACGTCGTATTATTCACGGAGCCCGACGATACAGCTTTCTCCTCTAAAAAAGTCACATTTTGCTTAACTCGTTATATCCGAACCAGGTTCGGATATATCCTTTTATCTTCTCTCTCCAGCTTTATTTGAGCTCTAGAACTCGCACTGAAATTATTATATACCAAAATCTTAACTAAAACAAGAGCAATTGCAGCAAACAAATATTGACTTTTCGTTCTAGATTATGTTTTTCGTATCGAAATTTCAATGTTTCCCCTCACCCTTCCCTCTCCCCATGGGGGAGAGGGAAGGGTGAGGGGGTATCTTGATTTCTTCCACATCTTACGCTGTCCAAGCAAGTTGAAAGTAAATAACACGGTCAAATTCTGTGAAATAGACTCTTGGTATTTTAAGGTCCTTTGGATCAATAAATTTCGTAGCTAAAGTCTCTTTTCAAACATTTCATCTAACGCTACGGGTAACCGGCTGGCGATGGAGCGCAGTGGAATTGCAATCCGACTTCAGCCGTTTGTTCGGTTATCAGCCATTTCTTTCTTCAGGATAAAGTTCAAAATATAACTTATCTTCTAGTTTTCTCCTACCTTTCTTGCGTTGTTGTTGAGCCTCATAAACATTCAATATGAGTTTCATCAATTTATTTAAATGATTCGTTTTAGTAATACTTGCCTTTGAATATTTCTTTAATTTTTCAATTAGAATATCCAACCGTTCCTTGGGATACGACAATACTCTCTCTCCGCAATATGTAATAAATTCTTTCTCGATTGGATGTAATAGTTGAGGTGTAATTTTTTCTACTACTGAAGTGGTATACGGTAGGGCTTCAAAAGATGGGGTAGATGAAGTTAATTCTCGAAAGATTTCTAAAAGATATTCGCTATGTTTTTCCGTAAAAAAATCAAAATATCTGTCAAACCATTGCATAGGCTTTACAGTGCCGCTCCATGAACGATCCATTTGCCAACGGTCAAATATATAATCTATAATTACTGATTTAGTTAGCGAACTAAGGTGATCTTTTATAAATTTCAAACGGTGATCTAGCAACTTATCTATTTCTGACGGATTACCATCTAAAATCGTATTATATACTTTTCGATCCTCATCTGATAACGGTGATTGGTCAGAAATACTCAATTGCGATCTTAATGTTTCTGGACATATACCAGTTCTCATTATAATTTCACATACATTCTCTTGACTCAAGATCTTAATATGTGGAATATTTTTGATCAATTTCTGAAATTCATAATCACCATCATTAGAATGATTTCTGGCATTTATGAAAATTGCATAATGAGGTTGCAATTCACCTCCACCAGACCTTGGCAGAAAAGAAATTTTTAAAGCCCTCTTTATTTGCTCACTTGCCTTATTGACATTACTTGTTGTTATTTTTTCTGCTTTTGCTTGGACAACTACATATTCATTGTCATAAAATACAGGTATGTGTTTGTAAAAGATCAAGTCCTTTCCATGTTCTCCTGGCCCATGATCGTTTATCCTAAATAAATAATATCCTTGAGACCGGAATAATGGTATTACAAACTCATCTATAAATGTATCTTCATCAACTCGTTCAAGATACTTTAGGATAGCGATCCTGTTTTCTGGTGTATTGATAATCTTCATCTTTTTTCAACCTAACGGGCATGCTTCACCTACAGCGAATGTGATTGCATAAACCTATCACTTTTCAATAATTTATCCCAAACTCTCAAATCTCCAAATCATCGAACAGCGTTCGCTGTTAGGTGGAAGCGGTGGTTAGCAGTTGCTTTTATTATTTTATAACTTCTGCCAACTGTTTATCCGTTTTTATAAGAGTATTTACTACCGTAGATAAATCAGATTTTTTCTTTTTAGCTATACTCTCAACAAAAATCATATTTTCAGGATCAAGGTATATTGGTAGATTTAATTTCAAATCTTGTTTATAGAATTTACCTCTCTCTCCTTTAGAAAAATCATATTCCCTCTTCATTTTAGTTTTCCTCCTTATATTGCTTCATTTCAATTTTAGTTGCTTTTCGGCTTGATATAATACGAACGTTTGCATTTTTATTATCTAATTGTTCAAATGTATGATGAGCAACTAATAAAATCCCATTTAATGACAAACCCAAAGTAACCCATCTATCTTCACGATCACTATGTTCATCATCATAAATAGATATTGCTCGTCGGTCCTTGAATATAGTCGCCGCTTGTTCAAATGATATTTTATGTTTTTTTATATTAGATTTTGCCTTTCTCGGATCCCATTCAAAATTATATTGCAATCTTTTTATCCTTTATTCATTATTTCTTGTTCAATACTTCCTATCGCAATTCTGATTATTTATCAGGTCGTGATATTCCATTATTACCTTTATGCCCTAACGACAGAGCTCACCCGCCAAAAAGCATCAGCTTTTTGGCGGGTGTAGTGATTGGTTAGGCTAATCTTTTTCTAATATTGCGGAGAATCAAGTATTATTTTTATATCTCCAAATTCAATTTTATTATTAGTATTATTTGTGATCTTGTAACGTTTATAAGGTTTTATTAAATCTTTTGCCTTATTTAAAAATTTAGTTTTACTTAACTGCGGATTAATGATAAATCCTATATATATAGCACTCATCAACTCTTTCTTACTTTTTAGATCATTTATTTTTTCCTCTGCTTCGTGAAGCCCGGAACTTTCGAATGGAAGCTCAGGGAAATATTTTTCTGTTTGAGACGCCTTTTCTTTTTTTTCTCGAGCCTTTTTCTGTTTTACTAATTGGGTGTGTGTTTTAAGTGCATCAGCTAATTCTTGATCCAACTTTTCCCCTTTTTCCTCCGTTCTATGGATAACCACAGCTAAATCTTCTAAGTAGTTCTGAAATTCTTTCAATCTATCAATCTTCCCTAAGTATAAATAAAATATTTTTTCATACTGTCCAAATCCATAAAACAGTGTGTCACCTATAACCTCTGAGAGAAACCAATTCTCATCTTTAAGTTTAAGCCCCCCAAGCTCCAACTTTCGCATTATTGTTTTTTCAGTAATTGCGGTTTTTCTTTCCTCTTTTTCTTGGGATTCTGTAATTCTAATAGCATCTTTAATAGCTCGATCTAATTCTGAGCCGATATTTTTTGGTCTATATTTAATTGTATCATAACTTTGAATATTAAAAGCAAGTTTAAGATCTTCCTTTTGTAATGGAATTATATGTTTTCTCAAGGCAGTCATCAAACCATATTCATAATAAACATTTGGATTTGGAATATTAGTATTTTCTATAATAGTATCGTTTAATATAACTATACAAAAACGTGATTCTATAATTTTGCCACAAATTTTAGTGCAGAAGATATCTTGCCCATATGCGCGTTCTTTTATTGCAATGATTGGTTCAATACCCATTCTAGAAATTTTTTCCGACATTAATTCTAGTATAGGTTCTAGGGATTCATCTGTCGGACATGCAATAAAACAAGATTTAGACGCTTCATAGATTTTCCCACACTTATGTTGCTTGCGAATAAAACATTGTTCGTTTATTCTGAAAGATGATAAAGGGGATAATTCATCTGTATAGCCGAAATGTCTATATCTATATTTTGGTTCCCAACCCATGAGGATCCTCCTTTTTTTAATTTATTTATATTTGCCTAACAATTAATATACGAATTCGTTTTTTATAGTCTTTTGTAATAATTTAGTTTATTTATTATACTATACCAATCTCACATCGTCAATATAAATTCATTGACACATAATAGAAAAAAATTAAGCTCTGGAAGCCGTTCCTTTTTGAACTTGCAATTTGCCAAGTTTAATGTAGTGCACCAGGGGAATTTTGGAAGGGCAAACATAGCTGCAGCAGCCGCATTCAATGCAGTCCATAATATTATAATCCTTTAAACTATCCCACCTTTCTTTTTTTGCCAAACGAGCTAAAGTAGTGGGAAGAAGGCCTATGGGGCAATGATCTATACACCGGCTGCATTTGATGCAAGCTCCCTCTTCTCTGAATAGTGTCTCTTTCCTGGTTAATACTAGAATAGCAGATGTTCCCTTGATTACAGGAACCTCCAGGGTGTATTGACTTATTCCCATCATTGGGCCACCCATTATGACCTTGCTCGCCTCCTCCTTCAGGCCACCGCATTCCTCTATAAGATGAGAGAAGGGGGTTCCCAGAGGAACTAATAAATTAGAGGGATTTTTCACTACCGAACCAGTTACGGTAACTACCCTCTCCAGTAAAGGTTTATCCCATTTTATGGCCTCAGCAATAGCTATAGCTGTACCCACATTATTCACTATCACTCCCACATCTAAAGGCAGGCCTGCTCGCGAAGTTGTTCCATTTGAAACCAAAGAAGGGACTTCCCTGCCTAGAATAGCCTTAATGAGCATTTTCTCTCCCCCCTGGGGATACTTAGTTTTAAGAGAGACTACTTCAATATTATCTTCCTCTTTTAATTTTTCCCTAAATAGAGCTATAGCTCCCCGTTTGTTATTCTCAATGCCCACATAGCCCAATCTAGCACCGACTGCTTTCATAATGACCTTTAAGCCATAAATACAATCATCAGCTCTCTCCAGCATGAGACGATGATCACTGGTTAGATAAGGCTCACACTCGCAGCCATTTAAAATTACAGCCTCGATAGGTTTATCTTTGGGGGGACTAAGCTTGACATGAGTGGGAAAAGCTGCTCCTCCCAATCCTACTATCCCTGCTTCTCGGATTTTGCTTCTTATATCCTCAGCCTTCAATAAGGAAATATCAACTTCGCTTTTTGCCTTATTCTCTTCAGTGCTTTCATCAGCATCTTCTCTTTCATTCTTGTAGCGATCGGATTTATCCGGCAATTGTGCCATAAATGGCACCGCTGCTCTATCCCAAACTCTCCTCTCATAATTATCTTCTCTTTCAATAATTATAGAAGTAACCTCGCCTCCAAGAGGATGAGGCATCTTTTCAATAGAGCTTACTTTTCCTGATATACTGGCATGAATGGGGCTGGAGACAAAAGAGTGACTATCGGCAATCTTCTCTCCTTCCTTTACCACATCCCCCTTTTTAACCAGAGCCTCACAAGGAGCCCCTATATGTTGAGAGAGGGGAAGAATAACCCTGGAAGAAGGGGATATTCTCTTTATCTTCTTTTCTTCACTCAGTTCTTTCTTTTCCAGTAAATAAAGCCCTTGCTTAAATGTCTTCATTTTTCCTTATCTATAGAGTATTATAACCATAACCCAACAAGTTGCAGTAGCTATAGAACCCAGAGAATAGTACCGTTTACTTCTGATGAAAGAAATCCCAATCTGTTTTACTGAGACTACAGCAGGAAAAACTATTCCTCCTATTAATCCGGCAACAACACCCCTGGATAAAATAGTAGGAATAAAAATAGCCAGATTGCTAAACCGTAGTTTAGCAGCCGAAAAGAACAGAGGAGTAACAATCTGACCCATAACATAGGCGAGAGTATAGCAAGCATAAGCAGTGATTATACCCGCACATACCTTAAGACTCATACTCTCCGCTTTTTTTATATCTGGGGAGAAAGCAAGCCAGACCAACTCAAAAACAGCCCCCTCGACAACAATGGCTATAACCGAGCAAATTACACATCCTCCTAATGGATTGACAGCCCTTAAGGCTGCTGCCACAACACCCATTCCTAACTGCATACCTTTTTGATCATATATGAATCTCGCGGCTGCCATCAATCCTAAAGCTACAACTCCGGTCAGTACCCTTCCTGAAAGATAACCTCCCAGAATACACTCCAACAGCCCCCAGATACTTCCAAAAACCACTACTCCTAACAATATCTTTGTTTTATTCATTTTTTTTCATCTCTATTCTAGCTATATTTTTCATCCAATACTGTTTGGGTAAATCAGAGAAAATAACCCGTCTTTCCCTGGTGAATATCCCCCCCTGAATACTCTTCCACTCAACCGTTTTTTGATATCCATCTTCTGCTATTATTGTATATTCCTGTTCTTCCGGATTTTTTATCCCTGCTCTATTAATAACCTCTGCTAGAGCCACTCCTTGATATCCTCCTACTATCGTTAACTCTGAGGTGTCGAAAAACTCATTGAGAGAAAACTCTGTTTCTCCTACAAGCAAACCTTCGGTCTTCTCAATACCCTTGAATAAAGTTATGTAGAGAGTAGACCCAATACCAACAGCTAGTAAAACAATAGCTAGCAGAATCAGAAGTCTTTTCTTTCCCTGCGTTTTTCTTTTACTCTGTTTCACTATTTGCCTCCTTTATCTTGTCCAATCTTTCTGTAATACAAAGGTTAGAAAATAGCTTTCCACACTCCTGAAAATTTTGTTTAAATATCTTCCGCGCGCTCCTTAAATCAGACAGCGTATTAATATTAAAGAAAAAATGCCGCCAATCCCTGAATTTTTCCATCTCCTTCTCAGTGATGTATTTTACCTTCACCTTAGGAAAAATAGATTGAATTCTGTAAGTTCCTTGTTCTATCTTCTTCTTTATCACGGGAAGAATACTCTTCGAATAAATAGCATGTAAAGGCTCAAGGCAATCACCGTATTTGGGAATCAGGATATCATAATCCGTCTTTCTCCTGAGCATATATTGAATTAAGTTTACATTGAGAAAAGGCATATCACAACCACAGATAAAGTTATACTTACTTTGGGATACCGATAGCCCTGTATAAATCCCTCCTGAAGGTCCTTTTTCAGAAACCATATCTTCTATTAATCTTGCTCCTGAAAATCGGCAATCAAGAGAAAAGTTACCAATTATAACAACATCGTCGAAAACAATCTTTAGTTTTTCTATGATTAACTCTATTACCTGCTTTTTGCCAATTTGCAGCAAGGCTTTGTCTTTTTTCATCCGCCGGCTTTTTCCTCCGGCGAGAATTATACCGGTCATTTTGCCTCTTTTTTACTTTTTTTGCAATAGGCAAACCAGTAAAGGACACCTACAAAAAACGCTCCTCCAACAATGTTTCCTAAGGTTACCGGGATTTCGTTGTTAATCCAAAAACCACCCCAGGTTAAATTACCTAATTTACCTGTTAAGTTGGCTGCAGCAACCACTGCTGGCTTTGCTTTTAGATAGATACCTAAGGGAATAAAGTACATATTGGCGACACTATGCTCAAAGCCAGAGGCAACAAAGGCCATAATAGGGAAATAGATGGCAAAAATCTTACCAATGACATTTCTACTGGATAAAGCCATCCAGACGGCCAGGCAGACCAGCCAATTACAACCGATACCTCGACAGAAGGCTTCTACCCAGGAGAGATTAACTTTGGCATTGGCAATGCTTAAAGCCTTTGCTCCTACGCCTAAATTCCCAACTTTCCATAATCCAGAGCCATACATAATCCAGACTAAGAGCATAGAGCCTACAAAGTTAGCCAGATAAATCCATCCCCACCGACCAAGGAGTTTCCTCACCGAGATTCTTTTATCCAGAGCACTCATGGTCATCAGATTGTTTCCGGTAAAGAGTTCTGCCCCAGCGATGACTACTAAAATCAGACCTACGCTAAAGGTACTGCCAGCCATAAATTTAGCAAAACCAAATCCCAAATATTTACCTATATCATGGGTGACCATTGTCGAGAGCTCTGCGCCAAATCCAATGAAAGCTCCCGCCAATATTCCCAGAATAAAGACTCGCCACCAGGAACCGGTAGCTTTGGCAACTCCTACCTTTTCAGTTACCGATTGACCCACCGCGGCTGGTGCTTTGCAGTCTATTCCTACCATATCTTCTCCTCCTTTTTTATTTTTCTTTTTGGATTTTTTATATTTTGCAAACCCCTGTGGGGCATTTTCCTCTTATGTGTTCTAAAACTTCTCCTCGAAAATACTTGAGAATTGTAGAAATGGGTAAAATTGGGGATTGACCAAGAGCACAAAGAGAGGTTTTTTGCATTACTTTAGCTGTATGAAGCATTAAATCAATATCGGCTTCCTTACCCTCTCCTTGAGAAATAGCAATGGCTATTTCCAGAAGTTTTTCTGTTCCTACCCGACAGGGAATACATTTACCGCAGGACTCACGTTTAAAAAAATTCAAGAAACATTTAAGCATATCCACACTACAGGTAGTCTCATCCATTACCAGAATAGCTCCCGAGCCTAAAACTAGTCCTTTTTCCTTAAGAGAAGTATAATCCAGAGGCACATCAAGTATATCCTCACCCAGGATAGCTCCCGCTGTTCCTCCTATTTGAGCCATTTTAAATTTACCTTGCCTCATCCCTCCAGCATACTCAGTGATAATTTCCCTTAAAGTAATACCCATAGAAGCTTCAATTATTCCGCTTTCTTTAACATGCCCTGATACTGCATAGACTTTTGTTCCCGGAGACTTTTTTGTCCCAAAACTCCTGAACCATTCTGCCCCCTTAAGAATAATAGGAGCAATATTAGCCAATGTTTCTACGTTATTGATAACTGTTGGCTTTTTCCAGAGCCCACGGCTTGGAGGAAAAGGTGGTTTAAAGCGGGGATTACCGCGCCTACCTTCCAGGGAATCCATTAAAGCAGTCTCCTCTCCGCAAACATAGGAACCTGCCCCCTGATGAATATCAATCTGGAAATTAAATCCACTCCCAAGAATGTCTTTGCCTAAGAATCCATACTCCTTAGCCTGCTTGAGTGCTTTGTAAAATCGATTAATGGAAAGAAGATATTCTCCACGAATATAAATATAGCCATAATGAGCACCCACAGCATATCCAGCAATTATCATTCCCTCAATAATCTTATGAGGATCACCTTCTAAAATCGCTCTGTCCTTAAATGTTCCCGGCTCTCCCTCATCAGCGTTGCAGATAATATATTTGAGGGTCTCTTTTTCTTTAGCGGTAAACTCCCACTTTAAACCGGTAGGGAAGGCTGCTCCACCCCGACCTTGCAGGCCCGAAGCCTTAATTTCACTGACCACTTGCCCCGCTTCCATCTCCCGCAAAGCCTTATCCACTGCCTTATAACCATCCTGAGCAATATATTCTTCAATACTTTCTGGATTAATCCTGCCATAATTCTCCAGAACAATTCGCACAGGACTATTTAATTCTTTTATCATTTCTTCTTTTTTAACTCTTCCAGAATTTCTCTCACTTTTTGAAGAGT
>JAUWRC010000041.1 GCA_030610745.1 Clostridia bacterium | reverse complement strand
CTACTCCTACTCCTACTCCTACTCCTACTCCAACTCCGACACCAACACCTACGCAGTGGGTTTTTCAAGCAGAAACCGATCTTTCCCATAATGTTGGCCGCCTTGATGGGGACGGGTGGTCCGCCAATACCGCCGATGATCCTACAGGCCACATGTGCTATGGCCCCTATACTACGGAAATTCCTGGCGGAAGTCATACAGCGGCGTTCCGGCTGATGATTGATAATAATACCGCTGATAACGACCGGGTGGTGAATCTTGACGTCTACGACGCCACGGCAGGAAGTACGCTTGGCGAGCTGGTGGTCTACAGACAGGACTTTACCGGTACCTACACCTATCAAGACTTTGAGATTGCGTTTACCGCAACCACTGGTAATAGCCTTGAGTTCAGAACCTGGTATGACGACAAAGCCTATATCAAAGAGGATAAGGTTATTGTTGATTGAAGTGGTGCTCCTGACGAGCTGACAAAGTTATTTAAACCCCGCAGTTTCCGAATGGGAGCTGCGGGGTTTATTACATTAACTTTCGACCCTGAAGAGGGTGCTGCTACAGGGAAACTTAAGAGAACTCATTTTTTACACCGAGTACTGACCAGGAAAGCATATTAGTGTATTCTGCCTCTGTTTCGCTTTTGGCAAAACGCAGGTTCTTATTACAAATGAAAGATATGAGGCCGGGTAAGAAGTGGATTTCCACCGAACAAAGAATCGAAGTCCCTACATAACCATAAAACACTGATTTTTATTGACGAATTCCTAGCCCAAGAATATAATGAGAGATGAGGAAAAAGATGAAATTAGGAGGAAGAACTCTATTGATTTTGGGCCTGGTCTTTTGTTTTATTTCACCGCTAAAAGCAGAAAAGACAAACAACTCTTTAAGTCTCCTCGATGTTTTCTCTCTAGAAGGAGAAATAGAAGAAAAAAGCTCACCTGTCTCTTTTCCAATAAAACTTCACTCCTCTCCTTTTATGACCCTGAGTGGTGCTCTGGCTAAATTAAGTGCTCTCTGCGAAGAGGAAGAAGGAGATACTCCCTCCCAAAATGATTCTGAGGCTTTCCAGGTGGGGCAGGATTTGTCTTGGGGAAAAGAAGAATTAGATCTCTTCTTCCAAAAAGATTCTATAGTATCTCTACCTTTAGAGAAAAATTGGGGGTTAACCAAATTAGTTCTCTTTTCTCAAGAAAATAAGGAGGCTGCCAGTGCCTGGGCTCTTTTTGAAGAGCTTCGCTTAAAGATTTTTGGCCGAAAGGTGATAGGAATAAAGTATAAGGATATTTATTATTTAGGAACTGGGGGGATGGAACCTAAAGAACCCCTCTCAGAGACGGATATTGAAGGGGCGCTCCAGGTTAAAGTAGAGGGGGGGCTGGGGGAAAAGATTTTGGTAAATGTAGACTATGATGATACTCTCCCCGGACAAGAGCAGCAGAAGTTTTCCTTAAGGTATGAAGGTGGAGAGGATGAGATTATCCAGGAAGCGGCTGTGGGTAATCTTCAATTGGGTCTACCCCACACTGAATTCTTAAACTATAACAGGAGCCTTCTGGGAGCGAAGGTAGCACTAGAGCTGGGTAAATTCAGCCTGGTGGGAATAGGAGCTATAAACAGGGGGATTTTAGAGACCAAGACCTTTACTGGAGAAATTAGCTTTGAAAAAAAAGATATTTTTGACACAGCCTATTTAAGGAGAAAATATTTCCAGATTTACTTTGATCCTGGCCATCTTCCTCTCACCTTAGATAGTGCTGATATCTATATTGACAATCCAGATACAACTAACACAGCTAACAATGAGACCTCAGTTCTAATGACAGTGACAGGAGAGGGGGCAGAGTCCTACACTGGCCATTTTGACAAGCAACACCTGGGAGAAGATTATCTTCTTGACTGTGAGGAAGGAATAATATATTTTCTCCGAAACATTGAGGACAACTATATCATAGCCGTCTCCTACCGGGATAAAAATGGAAAAAGACATCCCCAGGTAGGTTATCGGATGATAAAAAAGGGCCGGGAACGCCTGTATATAGATAAATACGAGCTTAGGAATTATTACTATCTCGGTCAAGGGAAGATTCGAGGGGATGATTCTGCCCTCTCTATCCTTGATTTAAGCGGCAGTGATGTAACTTCAGATTACACCTTTGAAATAGATTACCAGCTCGGCATCTTGAAGTTTACCTCACCCCTGCCTCCTTTTCCCTATGCCCTTCCTCCTTTTTCTAGCCATAGCTACACCATTTATGTTGATTTCTATCCCTCTTTCCCTATCCCCATAAATGAGAGGCAGGCCATGTACATTGATTATAGCCGTGAAAGCCATACATCAGATACCTATCTTCTTCGAGCCCACATGGTTCCAGAAAGTGAGAGAGTTTATATAAATGGAGAAAAGTTAAGCAAAGATAGAGATTATCAGATTGATTATTCCTCAGGTTCTTTGAATCTCCTTGATTCGAGCGAGATAACTGACGCTACCCAGATAAAAGTTGATTATGAGTGGATGCCTTTTGCCGAAAGCGAGGGGGTAGTTTGGGGAGCACGGCTAGAATTTACTCCCCAGGAAAGACTTTCTCTGGGCTCTACTTTTCTTTCTCAGCTAGCCTCTCCTCTTTCAAAGGTTCCTCACCTGGGTTCTGTCCCCTCTTCTGGGCAGGTGCTGGGGCTGGATACCCAGTATGATTTCTCCTTTAATCTGGGTAGACCCGGGGGTTCGAGTATTCCTCTTCAGCTCTTCTTTTCTGCAGAATTAGGGAAAAGCAATTGTAATCCCAATACTTTCGGCAAAGCCATGCTGGAGAATTTTGAATCTAGCAAAGTGAGAGATGAGCTCTCTATGGATAAAGATGCCTGGCAGCCTGGTTCTAAGCCAAATACCCAGGAATGGATAAAGAGGGATGAAATAGAAATCTCAAGTGAGAGTCTTCCCGGAGGTGAGATTAATCCTGGCTGGAGCAGTGAAGTAAGAGAAGTTTTAGTTCTGGGGTATAACTTCTCTCCTTCCAGTAATTGGGATAGCTTGGTCTATCCTATTTCTTCGGTAGGAAGAGATTATAGCCAGAGAAGTTTTTTGGAGCTCTGGATTAAAGGAGAGGGAGGGGGTGAGGAACTCACTCTTGATCTGGGAATGGTGAGTGAGGATGTTGACGGGGATGGTATCCTTGATACAGAGGATAAAAATGGTGATGGAAAGCTTGGTGCGGGAGAGGATAGAGGAATTGATCTGGGAGGAAGGCTCACAGGAGCGGGCAATGGAAGATTAGATACCGAAGATTTGGATGGCAATGGAGAATTGGATACTTTTGAAATTTATGCCCGCTATGAGGCGAATATAGAGCCAGAGTTAAAAATAGATTGGGTTGGCTGGAAGAAAATTACTCTTTCTTTAAAAGATGCTGTCAGTTGGAATAGCGATAGGGTTAAATGTTGGGTCAAACATCTTCGTCTCTGCATAAAAGGAGAGGCTCCAGGAACTCTTAAATTTGCCTTGATAAGCATCCTGGGAGACCGCTGGCAAGAAGGTGGCAGTATCCAGGCCAAAGCAGTGAACAGTGAGGATGATTCAGAATATAACCCCTTCAGCGATGAGAGTTTCCGGGATTATTATGAGGCAATGTATGGGGATAGCCAGACTCCTGAAGGAAAATGGAAAAGGGAAGCCGCTCTTCGCCTTGCTCTACCTTCGGGGGGAGAGGGATGGGTGGAGCAAACTTTTGTTAAGCCTTATGATTACACCGATTATGAAACTATAAATTTTTGGATTTTCGGGGATGGAAAGGAAGAGAACTTCTATCTACGCATAGGCGCGGATGTGAGTGAAGGGGGAGACTATTATGAAAAAGAGGTTCTTATTAGCTGGAATGGATGGCGGATGATAAGCATTCCCTTAAGAGAGCTCTCCAGGTGGGGAAGCCCCTCTTTTGAAAATATTAAGCAGCTGCGGGCGGGTATAAAAGATGCATCGGGCCCGGTGGTAATCTATTTAAACGATATTTTTCTTTCAGGGGTTGAGGAGAAAGAGGGCCTGGCCAAAAGTATAAGTCTAGGAGGAGATATGGGAGAGTCCTTCTCTTTTACTGGCCAATATAAGGAAATAGAAGGTACATTTTCCCCCATAGGACATCCCTCTTCGGGGGGCTTGGAATCAAGCCGGCTGGCAGTGAATCTTTCCCCAGTGAAATCTTTGCCTTTCTCTTACCGCTGGAGTAAGGAAGAAGGGCTAAGTAATTCGGCGCCAGAAACTGAAGAGACCGAGAAGGTAATTGAGGAGAAAAGTGAGTATGACCTGGCCTTTCTTCCTTCTTTGCCTTCCTTGCCCCGGACAAACCTCAAAATCCAGAATATATTTACCGGTTATCCAGCTCGGGAGGAGAAAAAAAAGGAAGATACATGGAGGCTCTCTCTTGAATACAAGAATCCTTTTTCCTTTCCTCTTCTACCCACCTATATTCAAACTAGCTGGGAGGAAGGGCAAAGGGAGTATTGGGATAAGACACAGACGAGGAAAGAGGAAATAAAGAGCTGGGAGATTAGCCTTCCTTTCCAGCTTTTAAAAAACTTAAGCCTCAAACCCGTTTATACTCAAAAGGATACAGATGAGATAATAAAAGAAGACGGCGGGAAGAGGCCTAAGTTAAGAGAGGAGAGTCTTTCTTTTAGCTCCGAGGCTAATTTCTTTCACCTTTCTCCCCATATTAGTTTTCGAGGCATCTGCAGGGAAGATAATTTCTCTTTAGAGACCCCAGATAAAAGAAATATATTCACTGAGGTCAATTTTTCCCTTACTCTACCTTTGGAGGTAGGAGCCTTTTTCTCAGAATCAGCCCCTTTGAAGAGTTTAAAACTATATGCCAGGTATGAGCTGACAAACCAGAGATCTTATGAAGATACTACTGCTTTTCTTGACCTGGGCTGGCAGTCAGGGCTAAAGGAACCTGATTTAAAAGATGGGAGGACAAAGCTGCTCCTAGAAAAAGAAAATTTCAGTTTAAGAGAAAGATGGCGCCCCTTTAATTTCCTTTCTCTTGCCTCTGAGTACAGCCGCGAGGAAAGAAAAGAGATAAAAGAGGGGATAGCTTGCACTGTAAGAGAAAGGACCTGGCCCAGCCTTAATCTTAGCTTTGATTTTAATAAGATACCTTCTTTCATAGGTAAAACCTCTCGCCGCTTATTTGCTAACTCCTACCTTATAGCTAGATACATCCAGAAGACAACTATCAAGGAAGGCATATCCTCCCTGAAGACCCATCAGCCTTCTTTAATCTGGAGGGGAGACCTCAAAGGATCCGCAGGCCCTGGCCTTACCTTCAGTTATAAATCTATGGCCAGTAAGGAGACTTTTTTTAGCCGGGGAGTCATCTTGAGAGACTTTTCCTCCTCCTGGGAGGCAAAGATGGACTGCCTCACTTCTTTCCCTAAAGGAGCTAAAATTCCTTTTCTGGCTCACTTCATAGACTTCAAAAATAAAATTCACTTCATCCTCGGCTTTAATTTTGAGAGGAAAAAAAGATATTTCACTCCAGGCAAAGTAGATGTGGATAACCTAACCTGGAAGCTCTTTACCCAGGCCGAATATAAGGTGGGTGATAATGTTCAGATGAGACTAGGATTGGAGGGAGGCTATCTGGAGGATAAAGTCAAGGCAGGAGAGGGTCATTATTTCTGGGGTGGCTCGGCCCGAGTGGAGGTAAGGTTTTAAAATGAACATTTTTGTCCACTTTATAAACTTGTCGGTCATCGTCTCCCGTGGTCTTGACATCTTTAGAGGATTCTCTATGATGAGAAAAATAGTGAGAAGAGGTTAATTTTTTTCTTATTTAGTCTAACGTTTGTCTTTATTATGGCTACCCATAATCCTCTTGCCGAGGAATACACTGATATCATTCGTGCCGAAAATGAAAAAAACATCATTACTTGAATTTAAATACAGCAGTGCACATCCTTTTAAAACACTTTATTACCTATTGGAAGGTAATAAGCTGAAAATGCTCCTGGCAATGCTCGTTTTTATTATCAAACACTCCCCTGTTTGGATTGCACCTGTTATTACGGCAAATATTATCAATATTGTTAGTTATCCCTCCAAATATTCGCTCCACGGGCTGTGGATAAATGGAATCATTATGTTAATTGTTACTCTTCAGAATATTCCAACCAATACATTATGTATCCGCTTAATAAGCAAAAGCATCCGCCATTTGGAAGCTAAACTACGTGCCTCTATTATAAGAAGGATACATCAGCTTTCTATTGCTTTTCATAAAGGTTATAGGTCAGGCAGACTTCAAGCAAAAATACTCAGAGATGTTGAAGTAGTAGAAAGGCTTTATCGTTATTTGATATTATTAATTTTTCAGGCGGTTTTAAATATTTCGGTGGCATTCTTTTTAACTTTAAGAAGAGAACCTCTGGTAGTCCTTTTTTATCTGATTACTGTTCCGTTAGCCATAGTGATAATCCATTCATTTAGAGGCAAGATTAAAAAAAGAAACAAAGAATTTAGAAGGGGAGTTGAGATGATGTCAGCCAGTGTTTCTGAAATGATAGAGCTGATTCCTGTAACCCGAGCCCATGCTATGGAAGATATGGAAATTGAAAAAATGAACTTCTATTTAGAAAACATCAAAACAAAGGGGCTTCGTTTAGATGTACTCAACGCTCTTTTTGGAGCCACAGCCTGGGTAACGTTTCGAGTTTTTCAACTATTATGTTTGATAACAACAGGATATATGGCTTATATTGGTCGAGTTCCTATTGGTGATGTTGTAATGTATCAGAGTTTTTTTGTGATGATTGTAGAGTCAGTAAACATGATTCTTAATATGTATCCTGAGATATCCAAAGGATTTGAATCAATCAATTCTATAGGTGAAGTTCTTGAATGTCCGGATATTGAGCAAAATGAGGGAAAAAAGCCAGTAGATGAAGTCAAAGGGGACTTTACATTTGAGAGAGTTAATTTTGCCTACAATTCTTTAAACAAAAAGGCTATAAAGGATTTTTCTCTGGATGTAAAGACAGGTGAATGCATCGCCTTTGTAGGGGAATCCGGGGCAGGGAAGTCCACCATCATGAATCTTATTATTGGTTTTTACAGGTCTACAAAGGGCCGAATATTACTGGATGGTAGGGATATGAATGAGCTGGATTTACGAAGTTATCGCCGGTATCTGGCCGTCGTTCCACAGGATACAATATTATTTTCAGGTTCTGTCCGGGACAACATCGCATACGGCATAAAAAATGTTAGCCAAGAAAAACTTCTGGAAGCAATACAAATGGCAAATGCAGCAGAATTTATAGAGAAATTGCCTCATGGTCTGGATACTTTACTTGGTGAACATGGGGGGAAACTTTCGGGCGGGCAAAGGCAGCGTATTGCTATAGCACGAGCCTTTATCCGTAATCCAAAAGTTATAATCTTTGACGAAGCAACATCATCGTTAGATGTCATATCTGAAATGCTTATACAACAGGCTATGCAAAGACTTGCTAAAAACCGTACCACTTTTATTGTCTCACATAGACTATCAACTATACGTAATGCTGACCGCATAGTCGTCTTGAAAAATGGAGAATGTATTGAAATGGGCACATTTGAGGAATTGATGTCTCGTAAAGGAGAATTTTTCAGATTAAAAAGCCTGCAAAATTGAAAAACAGTAGTATGAAGTAGCTTAAGAACCCATTTTTTTTCTGGGTATATTGCGAGCGAAGCAATCTCTTTTGAAAGAATCAAAGATGAATTCGAGACAAAGAGTACTTACAACTTTAAGACACCGGCAGCTAAGTTAGTAATCTTTACCAGAGATGCTGAAGAGGCTAAAAATAATCAAGGAAATTATCTTGACTTTGTCACATTAGATTATAAAAAAAGAGCAGCGAAGTTGCCTTCGCCGCTCTTTTTTGTTTTAGCCGCTGCTAGTATGTTACCACCATTTCTAAGTAGTTGATGCGCATATCTTCCGAAGACGTGGTTTCATATACACCCCAGATTATATTCCCGCTTCCATCAATGTAGTCAGTGATGCTTGAGGTAATGGAGCGTGTCATTTCAGTATCTACATCAGGTTCAATATCTAAGGAATCACCAACCTGTACCCAGGAGGCATCCTGCGTCCAATCAGCACCTGCCTTCATCACATAGATCTTGTGGGTAGTAGTACTGGTACCATCGGTATTTCCATTGAAGGTTAGGTCAATCTGGTTGATGCTACCAGGTGTCTCCTCGATCTTCATTTCCACCCAGAGGAATATCTCATCGTTCCTCGATGGATCAACAGTGGCCCATTCAGCAGTATTGTCAGCAGATATATTGACATACTGTGAATCAGTAGCTTCAACCTGGGAGTTTCTGTTGGAAGATTTTCCAGCAAATGTGAATACATCCACATCACAGGCATAAGCATTATAATCAGTGTTGGATTGAGTTATTCCCTCGAAGTTGTAGGTGTGGGCTCCAGTTGGTGTAGGTGTAGGAGTTGGTGTGGGGCCTGTTGGAGTTGGTGTAGGAGTAGGAGTAGCCCCGGTTTCAGTGTAAAAAATGAGTGGTCCACTTTCCCCATTAGCAGCGCCCTCACTAAAAAGGAAATAGGTTACCACAACACATTCTACATCGTTCGGAGAGGTCAATACGGTGAAGGTGGAATTACCAAAGGCAGTGGAGCCTCCATGAGTCTGAACATCAAGAAAGGTAAAATCCTCTGTATCATAATCATAGAGCCACGACCTCCAGGACTCCCACACACCTTTTGACAGCTGTCCTTCCTGGATATTATACTCGCCTCCAGAAAGCCAGCCATAGTCTCTATCACCAATGTTTCCATTAACTCCTTTGTCTTTGAGGGTGTTATTGTACGTTGTCCATTCCGTGCTTGACCAATTTCGGCTCTCACTACATAAACCCGTTAACGTACCGTTTGCAACCACGTCTACATTGCTGTCCTTGTAAAAGTGATGGCCGACTTTAATGGTGTTCACGTCGTCGCTGATGCTGTATACACATGGTGTTCCTTCGCAGGGATCACCATAGGTCCTCGGTGCTTGATAAGTCTCTGATGGATTGGCATTGAGCAGATCATTGAGGCTGTCATAATATTTGAATTCCAAACACGATCCGCCGCTTAGACTATCTTCGTATACGACAAGGAATCCACCAGTGGCAGGATGATAGGCAATGGTCGGCTGGCTTGCAGTCGTCTCCAGGGTGACTTGATAGTCCCAGTTTATCAAATCTGTTGAGCTGGCAAGACATACATTGAATTGGGTTGTATAGTCATGATATACACCCAGGTAACCGCCCTCAGGATTTTCAATTATCTTTATGGCATCCAGTGTTTCACCCCGCTCATCTTGTACACCGTACACATACGCAGTTGACCCAGGGACATCTGTCAATATGTCTAGAACCTCTTGAGGAACTGCACTGGCCATCTGCGCTCCCCAGAGTAGAAGCATCGCTCCTACTAAAGTTACCACTAATCCTTTTTTCTTAATTTTCATTTTTTTCTCCATTTATTTATTTTTCATATTCCTTCATAAAACTTGACAGTACTCTAACTAACAATCTTTATTAAAAGGGTCTATCTTTTTAAAGTAGTGATTTTCACCTCCTTCGTCTAATAGAATTTGACCCGAAGTTTTATATTTTTAGCAGTTATTCCCTCACCTCTCTCACCTTAATTCTCTCCCCAACGAACTAAACGTAAATATTCACTAAAGCACGTATCCTGCTGTCTAATGGAGGAGCGAAGCGACGTGGCAATCCCAAAAACTGAGATTGCTTCGGGATTTCATCCCTCGCAATGACACGGGGTTCACTAAGTATTTACCGAAATTAACATAATTTAATAAGTTAATACGCAAACGTTATTTTAAGCTTTATTTATATTTAGCTCTTATTTTCTGCTTTTTAATTTTCATAAAATATTCCATAATTCAAGCAAACGTTAACTTTATTTAAGTATATGCAATTTTTCTGCCAATTTTGTACACGTTAATTTTAAATGGTACTTAACTGCTTTATTGGTGAGGATTTAGAGGTTTTCAAGGATGTACATCCTTGATCCTTTTTTCTGATTTGTGGACAATTCTGTACATTTTCAGGAAGAAAAGTATGTTGAAAATGCTTGGATTTCAGCTCCTGGAGAGCTAAAGGGAGAGTGGACAAAAATGTTCATTCTCTATTTAGCTATTCTTATTGGCCGAATTTTAGCTGCTGGCTTGGTTTCTAGCTTCTAAAGAACTCAGAAAAGTGGACATTTTTGTCCACTTTATAAATTTGTCGGTCATCGTCTCCCGTAGTCTTGACATCTTTAGAGGATTCTTTATGATGAGAAAAATAGTGAGAAGAGGTTAATTTTTTTCCTTATTTAGCCTAACGTTTGCATAAACTATATTCAGGAGGAAAAGAAAATGAAAAAAAGTTGGTTTGTAATTTTCTTATT
>JAUWRC010000122.1 GCA_030610745.1 Clostridia bacterium | reverse complement strand
GAGTAACAAGAAAGTAAGCCAGAAAATAATTGGCATTGATTTAGGTACCACTAACTCTTGTGTAGCTATAATGGAGGGGGATGAATCTACAATTATTTCTAATCAAGAAGGGTCTCGAACCACTCCTTCTGTGGTTGCCTTTACTGATAAGGGGGAGATGTTAGTAGGTGGGCCAGCTAAAAGGCAGGCTGTAACCAATCCCCAAAATACGGTTAATTCTATTAAAAGACTGGTAGGTCGCCGATATGAAGAGGAAGCGGTAGAAGAAGCAAAGAAGAAGATTTCTTACGATTTGATTAAGGATTCTCAGGGTAGAGTCAAGGTAAAAGTGAATAAAGGAGAATTCCTGCCCCAGGAGATATCTGCCAGGGTCCTGCAGAAGATGAAGCAGACAGCGGAAGAGTATCTAGGAGAGAAGGTTACACGGGCTGTTATCACTGTCCCTGCTTATTTTAGTGATAGCCAAAGACAGGCTACCAAAGATGCTGGGAGTATTGCTGGCCTGAAAGTAGAGCGTATTGTTAATGAGCCTACGGCAGCGGCTATGGCTTATGGATTAGAGAAGAAAGTTGAGAAGAAGATAGCTGTTTATGACTTAGGGGGAGGAACTTTTGATATATCTATTCTAGATGTGGGAGATAATGTAGTAGAGGTTCTTTCTACCAATGGAAATACTTATCTAGGGGGAGATGATTTTGACCAGCAGATTGCAGACTGGGTAGCAGAGAATTTTAAAAAAGAGAGCGGTATAGATATAAGAGAAGATAAGATGGCTCTACAGAGACTTAAGGAAGCAGCAGAGAAGGCTAAATGCGAGCTTTCTTCCAGCCTGGAGACGGGGATAAATCTTCCTTTTATCACTGCTGACCAGAGCGGGCCCAAACATTTAGCTATGAGCCTTACACGGGCTAAGTTGGAGCAGCTTACCGAAGATTTGATTAATCGCACCCTTGGGCCTTGTGAGCAAGCTTTAAAAGACGCTAAGCTAAAGCCATCCGAGATACAGGAAGTAGTTTTGGTGGGCGGCCAAACGAGGATGCCCAAAGTCCAGGAGGTGGTAAAAAAGCTATTTGGAAGAGAGCCTCACAAGGGAGTGAATCCGGATGAGGTGGTGGCTGCAGGAGCGGCTATTCAGGCAGGGGTTCTGGCGGGAGAAGTAAAAGATATTCTTCTTCTTGATGTTACCCCTCTCTCTTTGGGAATTGAGACTCTGGGGGCGGTTTTTACTAAACTCATTGAAAGAAATACCACTATTCCTACCAAGGAGAGTAAGATTTTCACCACTGCTGCTGATGGGCAGACAGCGGTGGATATCCACGTCCTGCAGGGTGAAAGGACTATGGCCCCAGACAATAAAACTCTGGGGAGATTTCAGCTTATCGGAATTCCTCCTGCTCCTCGAGGTATTCCTCAAATTGAGGTTACCTTTGACATAGACGCCAATGGCATTGTTAATGTTAAGGCTAAGGACAAAGGTACGGGCAAAGAACAGGAAATTACCATTCGGGAGGCAGGAGCTGCCTTGTCCGAAGAAGAAAAAGAGAAAATGGTAAGAGATGCCGAGACCCATGCTGAGGAAGATAAAAAGAGGCGAGAGAAAATCGAGGCCCAAAATCAGGCCGATAATATAGTCTATGCTACGGAAAAGGCTCTTAAGGAGCACGGGGATAAGGTTAGTGATGCTGATAAAAAAAGTATACAGGATGCTCTTGAAGAGCTTAAGAAAGTTAAGGATTCTGGCACTGTAGAGGAAATTAGAGAAAAAATAAAAAAGCTCGGTGAGGTTTCTCAGAAATTAGGCCAGGCTGTATATCAGGAAGCAGCTAAGAAAGAGGCTGGCCAGCAAGCTCAAAAGACCGCTGAGGAAGGTAAAGAAAAGAAAGAGAAGAAAGAGAAGAAAGAGAAGAAAGAAGGGGAAGACGTAACCGATGCCGATTATGAGGTAGAAAAATAGCGTATAGCGTTTAGCGGGTAGCGTATAGTGGGAAAAAGTAGCCTGTCCCCTTTTTTAGAAAAGGATTATACATTCATGGCGAAAAGAGATTATTACGAGATATTGGGCATTTCTAGGGATGCCTCTCCTCAGGAGATAAAAAAGGCCTATCGTCGATTGGCTATCGAATATCATCCTGACAGAAATCAAGGTAATTCTAAAGAAGCAGAAGAGAAGTTTAAAGAAATATCTGAGGCCTATAAGATTCTTTCTGACCCAAAGAAAAGGGAAATTTATAATCAATATGGGCATGCAGGGCTGGAGGCAGAAGTAGGAGGAGCAGGCTTCAGAGGCTTTGATTTCGACCCCTTCAAGATATTCGAGGAGGTTTTTGGCAGAGGCTCCTCTGGTAGAAGTTCCTCCGGCGGTGGGGATATTTTTGGTGACCTTTTTGGCCGCAGAACCCGAAGAACTGAAGAAGGCGAACCAGGAGGGGATCTTCGTTATGCCTTAGAAATAAGCTTTGAAGAAGCTGCCTTTGGGGCAGAAAAAGAGATCAAAATTTCTCGTTATGAAACCTGTTTAACCTGCAAAGGAAACGGAATTAAACCCGGATCTCATCCCCAGACCTGTCCCAGTTGCCAGGGGACAGGGTATATGGCCTTTTCCCAGGGCTTTTTTTCTGTAACCAGAACCTGTACCCGCTGTCAAGGAAGGGGCAGTATTATAAAAGACCCGTGCAGAGATTGTCGGGGTACAGGAAGGGTTCGGAGAACCCGTAGGATTAAAATCAAAGTACCAGCGGGAATTGATCATGGCTCACACCTTAGATTGAGCGGGGAAGGAGAGTCTGGTACAAGAGGGAGTCCAGCAGGGGATCTTTATATCGCTCTTCATGTAAAGCCCCATCCTATATTTAAAAGAGAGGAGAATACAGTTATTTGTGAGGTTCCCATTAGTTTTGCTCAGGCGACTTTGGGGGCAGAGATTAAAGTACCTACCTTGAACGGCAGAGTAAAGCTAAAGATTCCTTCCGGAACGCAAAATAACAAGGTTTTTCGCCTGCGAGGAATGGGCATTCCTTATCTGCACTCCTCATCTCGAGGGGATCAATGGATAAGAGTAATTGTGGAAACACCAGTAAATTTATCTGAAGAACAAAAGAATCTTCTCAAAAAGTTTGATGAACTTGGACAGGGAAACGGCCAACCCAGAGTTAAGGATTTCTTCAACAAGTTCAAACAGGTCTTCGGCGGATAGGAAAATGCGTAAAATAGCATTAGCCACCTTAGGCTGTAAGATAAATCAATACGAAACCGAAGTCCTGCGAGAAGAGTTTATTCGAGCTGGCTTTGAAGAAGTTTCTTTTAAGGAAAAAGCAGATTTATACATTGTCAATACTTGCAGCGTCACTCAAAGAGCCGACCAAAAGTCAGAAGAATTAATTAGAAAAGCCAAAAAGAATGGCGACTCAGCATATCTTGTTGTTACTGGCTGTTATGCCCAGGCAGAAGGAAATAGATTAAAAAAGAAATTTCCTTATATAGATTTGATAGTAGGAAATAAAGAAAAATCAAACATAGGCCAGATAATTCTAGAAAGAACTCTGGAAAGCTCCTTTCGGGGCAAGATTACTCTACCGTCATTGCGAGGAGCAAAATTCCTTGCCCGTCATTGCGAGGAGGCGCAAAGTGCCGACGAAGCAATCTCAACTCCCCCCATTCAGGGCTTTAATGGCCACAACAGAGCCTTTGTTAAGATAGAGGATGGGTGTAATCAGTTCTGTGCTTATTGCAGGATTCCCTATGTACGCGGAGATGTGATCCAGAGTCGCCCTCCCGATGAGATTCTCGGCGAAATGGAAAATCTTAGCCAGAATGGATTTAAAGAAATAGTCCTGGCAGGGGTTAATCTCGCACTTTACGGAAGGGGCCTAAATCCTCAAATTGGATTGGTAGACCTTTTGAAAAAGGCAGAATATCTAAAAGAAAAAATAAGGATAAGACTGAGTTCCTTAGAACCCCACCTTCTTTCTCCAGAACTGATAGACTTTATGGCCCAGTCTCCCTGGATATGCCCTCACCTTCATCTTCCTTTGCAGAGCGGAGACAAAGAGATTCTTGAGGCGATGGGAAGAAGATATACTCCTCATCAATATAAAGAGCTGGTAAGAAAAATCAGAGAAAAGATTCCCTCTATAGCTATTACCAGCGATGTTATGGTAGGTTTTCCCGGGGAGGAAGAATCACATTTTAATAATACCTATCATTTTCTCCAAGATTTGGGATTTAGCCG
>JAUWRC010000107.1 GCA_030610745.1 Clostridia bacterium | reverse complement strand
CAGTAACTTTTGTAGGCTGGAAAGGAGGTTTCGGAAGGTTCATCGAGATAAAGCATCAACCTGGCATTATCAGCAGCTATGGCCACCTGTCCGGCTACGCCAAAGGGATAAAAAAAGGAACGAAAGTAAATCAGGGACAGGTAATCGGATATGTAGGCTCAACGGGGCTATCTACTGGCCCTCATCTTGATTTTCGCATCACTAAAAATGGCAAATATGTTGACTTTCTGAAGGAGAAATTCCCTACGGCTAGCTCAATAGAACCAATATATTCTGATGAGTTTAACCAAATAAGCCAAAAATATCAGCTACAACTCCAAACTCTCCTTGAGCGCCCCGAAAGCATCTATATCTTCCCTTCGGACTCCTTTTAAATAATAGGAATTTACGTGTACCGAGGCACATTTCTCCGTAGCGACTTTCGGGACATGCTTGCCGTCGAAGACGGGAAGAGGGTTCCTGCGGAGCAAGGAGAAATAGTGTCGAGGTATTCTTTTGACCACCTTCGATAATCGGCAAGCTTCCAGTCTTTCTTTGACCCATCTTTTCCCATAGCCAAATCCTTAATACCGCATTTAGGGTTGGTACAGTGCAGGCAGTCACCAGCACACCCGCTGGCAGGATAAAACTTCTCTTTTTCTCTTCTATAGATAGGTATATCAATTCCCTCGCAGTTACGAGAACTCATAAATTCTTGATTTAGGCCTCTCGCTTTTCCTTCTTTAATTTCATATTCCATACACAGAGCAAAGGTTAAATTTTTTCTCTCACAGATATTGCGCAGGTTATCGAAAATCTTTTTCCGATAATCTATTTTGGCATGAAGGTATCCATCAATTTTCTCGGTATAAAGCTTCTGGTAATCCCACTTTTTCCCTGGCCCGAAGTAAGATTTTAGAGTCTCTAAAACCTCTTCCTTGATTCGAAGGGGAATATCAAGGATACTGGCCACGATATGGCCCGCTCCCGAGGATTTAGCCCTTTCCACCAATTCTGCCAGGTCCTTTTTCTTATCAGTAATATAGGGAAAAATAGGGTCGATACGGCAAACAGCGAAAATCCCCTCTTTAGCTAATCTTTCTAAATTGCGAAATAAAGCCGGGGTAGAAGCACCCTGGGGAACTAGAATTTTCCTTAAGCCTTCGTCAATAGTAAGTATAGAAACCTGCCCAAAGGAATGCGACTGCATCTTTATCAGCTCAATAGCTTCCTGGGGAATGGAGGCTTTGGTGATAAACTCAATAGGAATGTTCCTTTCCACAAAAACCTTGATTATCTTTTCTGAAAGATGGTATTTCTCATTCAAGGGTTGAAAGGGGTCAGTGACTGGACTAAGATAACCGCAAGTAGCAATATTTATAGAATCAAGCTGCTCAGCTACTACCCTATCAAAATCTTTAGCTACAGTGATTATGCCCTTTTCATGGAAGGTACGAAAATATCCAGGAAAAGCCCGAGTATAGCAAAAAAAACAGCCTATCCCACATCCATTATAAGGATTGATGAGCATTCTTTCTGAAGTGCACTCTCTTTTGCTTGGCCACCAGCCATGCAGCTCTTTTCTTGTGGAAACAAGAATGTGTGACTCGGGCTCCTGGATAACCTCGTATTCCTTTTTATTGATGGATATCTTCATTTTCCCAGAAATATCTTTATAAAGCTATCTCCTTCCAACAACCCTAAACTGCCTTTAGCGCAGGAAAATTCATCAAACTGGCTAACTTTATCAGCTTTTTTCTGCGGGTCATATATCAAAAAAGGCACCGCATCAGCAACATGTGTCCTCATACTGACAGGAGTAAAATGATCTGGCAGCAAAGCAATATGAACATCCTCACTGATGCTATCTAATACTCGCCCTACCAGCCTTTTATCAAAATATTCGATAGTCTTAATTTTTAAATCAAGATCACCTTCGTGAGCAGCCTCATCGCTGGCCTCAACATGAACCCAAACCAGGTCATAACTCTTTAAAGCTTTCAGACAAGCATCAGCTTTTCCTTCATAGTTAGTATTGTAGAGTCCTGTTGCACCTTCTACATCTATTACATCAAAGCCGGCATAAATACTCACTCCTTTAATGAGATCAACGGCGGCTATTACTGCTCCTTTTATCCCGAATCTTTCTTGAAATGTTTCCATCAGCGGCTTTCTGCCTGCTGACCAGGGCCAGATCATATTAGCCTTGTCCTTACCTTTTTTCGCTCTTTTGAGATTAACTGGATGAGATTCTAGAATGCTTTGAGAGGTAAGTATCATTTTATTTAAAAGATTCGCCGTTTTCTCTGCCTCTTTATCTTTTGGCTTAACCATTACTTGAGTTATGGGTTTATCTAGAGCATCATGGGGTGGAGTGCACTCAACATCAGCAGAGAACTTTCCTCCCTTTAAAACCAAAAGATGCCTATAGCTTACACCGGGATAGAACTTAATATACTTAGTACCTAATTTATGATTGATTGTTTCAATTAACTCTTTCGCCTCTTCAGTGGTAATATGGCCGCCTGAATGACTCTTTATCTTGTTATCCTCTGCAGAGATAGTGTTACATCTAAAAGCTATATCTTCAGGGCCTAATTCAACACCCATACTTGCCGCCTCCAGGACCCCCCTTCCCTGAAAACAGACTCTTGAGTTATATCCCAGAATAGATAGATTAGCTACTGCCGAGCCAGTAGGCATTCCAGAAGGAATGGTAATGAACCTGCCGCATCTTCCTTTCTTAGCCAATTTATCCATATTGGGAGTATCTGCTGCCTGTAAGGGTGTTTTATCGCCTAACTTTCCTATAGGATAATCAGCCATCCCATCTCCGATAAAAAGTAAGTATTTCATTTGAGGCACTTCTTGACAGCCTCCAGATTGGGCTCAATCTGGATTGGCTTATTAGCATAATTTGATTTGATCCCTTTTAATTTACCTAAATGATAGTTAACTGTAGCATCGGGGTCCTTTAAGAGGTTCCCTGTTAAGATAGCCACCACCTTCTCATCTTTGTTGATAATACCAGCCCTAACCAATTTTCTCACTCCAGCAATACTAGCACAGGAGGCTGGTTCTGCTCCAATTCCTGAAGCATCAACTATGGCCTTGGCATCCATTATCTCCTGGTCAGTTACCTCTTCCACCACACCCCTGGTCCACTCTATACCACGAATTGATTTTTTCCAGCTAATTGGGTTGCCTATCTTTATTGCCGTAGCAATTGTCTGTGCTTTAACTGAGGTAAAAGAAGTTTTATTCTTCCACATTCTATAAAGAGGATTTGCCCCATGAGCCTGCACCACAGCTATTCTGGGAACCTTCTCAATTATTCCGAGTTCATATAACTCTTTAAAACCCTTGCTTAAAGCAGTATTATTTCCTAAATTGCCACCAGGCAGGGCAATCCAATGAGGAACCTGCCAGCCTAGCTGCTGCAAAACCTCAAAACCAATGGCTTTCTGGCCCTCTATTCTAAAAGGATTGACAGAGTTTAATAAATAGATTCCCAGTTCCTGGCAGACTTCCTGCACAAGCTGCATGGCATCATCAAAGTCACCTTTTATCTGCAAGGTTTTTGCTCCATAAGCAAGAGCCTGAGCCAGCTTTCCAAAAGCAATCTTTCCCTCAGGAATGAAAACAATACTCTCCATCCCAGCCATAGCAGCGTAAGAAGCCATTGAAGCGGAGGTATTTCCCGTAGAGGCACAGGCTACCCTTTTGAAACCGAGCATCTTTGCCGCTGATATACCGCAGGTCATCCCCCTGTCCTTAAAAGATGCGGTAGGATTCTCCCCCTCGTGTTTTAATAAAATGTCTTTAAGGCCGACATACTCTGCTACTTTCCCAGAGGTGTAAAAATTAGTATTCCCTTCCGGCCGGGAAATAATAAATTTCTCATCAATATCTAATATGAGCTCTTTATATCGCCAAACACCGGAATTATAAGGAAAATCTCTCCTGGCTAATCTTTCATCAAATAACTTCCGGGAAAGTTTTTTCTTTAACGTCTCTAAAGGATGAACTACCTCCAATAAATTCCCACACTCACACCTATATCTAGCCTCATCTATGGGATATTCCTTTCCACATTCAATACACCTTAGTATCATAGAAACCCCCTCTTTTCGTATCTCGTCCAAATCTAGCTTAAAGTTAATTTACCACAGTCCTGACAAAAAGCAAGCTAACCTGCCCTCTTGTGCAATTACTCTTGTTTTAATTAAGATTTGGTATATAATAATTTTACTATGAGTTCTATATCTCAAATAAAGCTGGAAAGAGAAGATAAAAGGATGAAATTAACTCTCCCTTGATAGTGACGTAGTCACTATAGGTAGTAATCCTACCTATATCAAAAAAATCAAGACTATCCCTGGCTATTACTGGCACTCCGATAAAAAATATTGGAGTTTTCCCTATGGTTTTGCTACTCACTTGTTAGAAAGCGGTATAGATTTAAGGTATATTCAAGAACTTTTAGGTCATAAGAGCAGTAAGACTACTGAAATTTATACTCATGTAAGTAATAAATATTTAAGAACTATAAGGAGCCCTTTGGATAATTTAACTTTAGCATGAATGTTTCATCCAGAAGATGTATATCTGCAATATTGCGCATATACTACCAAATGGGAATGATATCCGCAATAATGCAGATACAAACAAGATATACGCCATTCCGGGTTTGGGATAACCAGCAGAAGCAAGAAAGGAGAGAATAAACTCAAATGAAAAAAGAAACCTTATACCTTGATACCTCAGTTCCTAGTGCCTATTACGATGAACGAGCTAAGGAGCGACAGGATGCGACAGTCAAATTTTGGAAAGAGGTTTTACCTAATTATCAAGTCTTTATATCAGAGATCACAGTAGAAGAATTAGAAGATGCCAAAGATGAGACCTGGAAAAGAAAACTTAGGAAACTCATCAAAGGTTTTAAGATACTAAAGACTAACGAAGAAATCAGAGATTTGGCAAGGGTTTATATAGAAAAAGGGATATTCCCTGAAAGATATGTAGATGATGCCCTTCACGTAGCTGTAACTTCTTTTTATGAGATATCTTATCTGGTTTCTTGGAACTTTGAACATCTGGTTAAGGTAAAGACAAGGAAGTTGGTAAACTTGGTTAATATATTAGAGAGATTGAGAGAGATTGAGATCGTCTCTCCCCAAGAACTATGAGGAGGTTATTATGAAAAAAATAGCGTATTTTGACTATCAGAAGGTAGCTAAAGAAATGAACTTGCCTGATATTACTTTGAAGAAGATCGAAAAGGAAGTAAAAGAGGAATTTCCTAAGGATAGTATGATGTACGAACTCCATGTTTTGAGGGCGGTAAGAAGTAAATACTGGCAAAAGAGTGTTAAGTAATAAGAATTACAAACCCGCAACGG
>JAUWRC010000060.1 GCA_030610745.1 Clostridia bacterium | reverse complement strand
AGGAGAAAAGATAGCTATTGTAGGGGCAACCGGGGCAGGCAAAACATCAATCATCAGCCTTCTGGCTCGTTTTTATGAGCCGCAAAAAGGAAAGATATTAATGGACGGAATGGATATAAGAAATTTTCCACAAAAACAGCTACGTCGATACATAGGAATAGTACAGCAAGATGTCTTTCTTTTTTCAGGAAGTATTGAGGATAATATCAGGTTAGGAGAGACCAGGATAAGTTCCCACGAGATAAAAAAATCTGCCAGGTATGTTAATGCAGATAAGTTTATCGAAAAACTTCCTCACGGCTACCATGAGGAAGTGCACGAGAGAGGCAGCTTATTATCAGTCGGTCAGAAGCAGCTTTTAGCTTTCGCCCGTGCTCTAGCTTTTAATCCCAGAATATTGATTCTGGATGAGGCCACTTCCAGCGTAGATACAGCAACAGAGATGCTCATCCAGGGTGCATTAGCTAACCTGCTTCAGCATCAAACTTCTGTTGTCATTGCTCACCGACTTTCTACTATCAAAGATGTAGACCGAATAATAGTAATACATAAGGGTGAGATTAGAGAAGCGGGTACTCATCAGGAGCTTCTGCGAAAGAAAGGGATTTATTACAGATTGTATCAACTACAATATCAACCCCAGAGGAATAAATCAGTAGCATTCGGCAGACTCTCAAGGGGTGGTTGATAACTTATGCCGGGACTACTTCTAATTTCAACCTGTATCCGATATGAGTGAGAAGGAAAGGCGTTATTATAAAAAGAGAAAAGGGGTGAGATAATATGAAGAAGCTGCCTAAATTTAAATCTGAAGAGGAGGAAGCTCGTTTTTGGGATACACACAGTCCGCTTGATTACCCGGATGAGTTTGTCGATGTGAAAGAGCCGTTTGAATTTGCTCCTGGTCTTCTAAAAAAGGCTGCTAGAAGGCGAGAAGAAAGAAAACGTCATCTCACTTTAAGAATGGGACAACATCAAATTGATTTAAAGTTATTGCTAAATACAAAGGGCTTGGATATCAGACCCAGATGAGAATGTGGGTCATTGAAGGGATTCGCAAGGAGATATCGGCACATCCAGAAATAAGAAAACTTCTCTGTTTTCAAATCCTTCCTATCTTCTTCTTACTCTTCTTTAAACCTAAATGTTTTAATCGCTACAATAAGTAAAATAAAAAACCAGGTTCCTAAAAACAAAAACTCTCTTCCCAAATCGAGGATTCCAGCTCCCTCAAGCGATATTTTGCGCAAGGCATCTATTAAAGGGGTGAGGGGAAGATAATCCACCATGGAAGCCATGACCCGGGGCATTACCTCTTTGGGGAAAAAGGTTCCTGATAAAAAAAGCATGGGCATAGTAATAAACATAGCTATGGCCTCAACTGCTCTGGTGCTCTTAACAAGGCCAGCAATAATAAATCCTATATTCAAAAACAGAGCACAACCAAATAAAGCAACAAGAAAAATCAAAAAATAACTCCCAAAAATATTTACTTTAAATACAAAAATAGAGATGAGTAAAATTATTGCTATCTGGATAACAGAAATAGTTAAAAATCCACCAATTTTAGCCATTAAAAAATGGCTTGTTTTAAGAGGTGTAACAAAAAGACGCTTTAAAACCTTTTTTTCTCTTGACTCAGCAATATCAGTGGACATCCCGGTAACTGCGGACATCATTATAGCCATAGCTATAATTCCAGAAATTAAGACGTCTAAATATTTAATATTTCGAGATTTTACCGGCTTTTTATCCAAGAAAAAAAGCTGTGGAGCGCCTGCAGCTTTAAGATTAGAATAAGCAACAAACCGATCTAAGATTCCAAAAACAAGGGGATTAAGCTGGGTATTTGTTTCATCATAATAAACCTCAATAGGAATGTTGAAGCCCGCCGAAATCTTAAAACTTTCTATTTTTAAAAAGTCTTTTGGTTTTTCGAAACTTTCTGGAATGATGAGGATAAAATCTAAATTTCCCTTTTCAAGACTTTCCTTTGCCTTAGTTATATCTTTCTCATCTTGATGAATTTTAAAAATTTCAATTTTTCCAAGTTCTTCAATAAATTTCGAAGATTCATCTGATTTAGCCTCATCGATTACCGCTACATGTGAGGTTCCCATTTTCTCAAAATCAAAGAGACCGAAAAGAAAGACCAACATCACCGGGAAAAATATAGTCCAGAAAAGAGCCTGCTTATCCCGAAGATATGTTTTTAAATCACAGAAGAATAACTTTGAAATTGACTTCATAACTTTACTCCCTCAACCTATGACCGGTTAAATTTAGGAAAACATCTTCTAAATTAGCTTCTTTCTCAACAACCTTCTTTTTAAAGCCTTCGGCCAGAAGCTCTTTAATAAGATTACCAGGAGTGTCCAGGGCGATAATCTTACCATAATCCAGAATAGCAACTCGATCACACAATTTTTCAGCTTCTTCCATATAATGAGTGGTTAAAATTATAGTTTTCCCTTCTTTTTTTATTTGATTGATAAACCCCCAGGTATGATGTCTAGCTTGAGGGTCAAGCCCAGTGGTAGGTTCATCTAAAAATAATACAGGAGGCTCACAAATTAAAGCAGCGGCTAGGGCTAATCTTTGTTTTTGTCCTCCTGAAAGCTTGGAAACCAGAGTTTTTTTCTTTTCTTCCAGGCCAGTTAAAGCTAAAACTTCTTTTAAATCTCTTGATTTTTTATAAAAAGAACTTAAAAGATCCAATGTTTCCCAAACTGTCAAAAGGTCATAAAAAGAACCTTCTTGCAGCTGAACTCCAATTATCTCTTTGAGTTTCTGAGGATTTTTCCTAGCATCAATACCTAAGACTTTTACTTTCCCTGAATCAATGGGCCTTATTCCCTCAATCATTTCTACAGTTGTAGTTTTACCAGCTCCATTTGGCCCTAAAATACCAAAAATTTCTCCTTCTTTAACTTCAAAAGAAATATCATCCACAGCTACCAGAGAATTGTAGGTCTTACGCAGGTGATAAACTTGCACGATAGACATGATAACTTACCTCAAGTTATGCCCCCTAACGGACTGTTGCCAAACTTATGAAGACATAATCTTTCTCATTCAACAAATTTATCATATTATATCACAAGATATGCCTTAGGACAATTTCCCGAGTTAATATGCTCGGGTAAATAGCTTTGGCTATTTAGCCAATTTTCTTCTGTCACTGCTAAATATAGCGCGTAGCGTATAGTATCGCTCGGATCCATCTGATTTGTAGCGGTGGCATTTATGCCACAATTGTAAAACTAAACCACTCCCCAAATAACGTGCCGTACCACATCTGTCCAAAAATGTATACCAACGGGAGCTAAAAAGCCAAATTTTCTTTTCCATGATATTTCAATTGCACACTTGCGATAAGGACATTTGAACTTGGTGTATTTAAGTCCACGTCCTAAGAAATCTGAACCTAGAGACATTTTCTAACCCGATCTTTTCTTTCTCCTACCTATCCAGTATGCAAGAACTATAATTCCTAGTACTAGTGCTATACCTATCACAATCATGAGGGTTGTTAGGGGTATCCAGCTTTGTTTCTTTGTCCAATGAGCAATATCATCAACGACAATCTCTGCTACATGGCCAGGCGTTTGATATTCGGCTGGCCTGCTTTTGCCCTCGCCTTCAATAAACAGATGATTAAGATTTGAAATGTTCCTCTCTGCGCATTGTCTACACTCTCTTTCTTAGTCTCTTAAAGGAAAAGCGTGCCGTCAATACCTTATCAGTGTTAAATATACGCACACAAATATACATTACTACCGCGGCGAACACGCCCATATAAATCATACCTCCGATTACGGGAAGGTAGTTATGAAAGATGAGGGCTTTGGCAGCGATAGTAGGATGAGAAAAGGGGATGAGATAGAGAATAATTTTAAGGACAAGGGGAAGATTTCCTATATCCTTAAACATTGAGACAAAGAAAGGGAACATTACCAGTAATACTATGGGCATATTCATCACTTGAGCACTTCTTGCATCCTGAGCAAATAATCCCAGGATCATGGATAGAGAAAGAGCGACAAGGATAGCTAGAAAGAGAGAAACTGCCAGGAGCAAATAACTTACGGGAGTCATCGTCAGACCCAATTCTCTTACAGCAGTCATTGCTGCTCCACTTGCACCAGGAGTAAATGAGGATATATAATAGCTAAAACCTATCATATATACCACCGTCATGATCGAGGCAACTATGGCTGCCCCCGCCATTTTCCCAGCTACAATGGATTTTCGTTTTACCGGTAAGGTTAAGAGAGTCTCCAGGGTCTTATTCTCCTTCTCCATCCCCATTGAGGTTATGACCATTATCCCGGCATACATAATTGCCATCATTAAGATAACCGGAATCATAATCGACTGTGACATTGCCAGACCTTCTATCATAGCGGGACTGCCATGGACAGCTTTGCCTTGCACTACCACGAACTCACTTGCTCTTATAGGATAGAGTAGGTCCTGCGCGCTCTTGTCAGGTACAATTTCTTGAATGAAATTGAGAGACATTTGTCGATTCATGCTATTTATTATTCCCAGCAGGGAACCGCCACGCATTCCAGTGATGCTTAAGCCTTTCACTATGGAGTAGGTCTCTAATTCTACTGCTTTCATCTCTTCAATGTTTTTGCCGAATCCTGGTGGCACCACCAGAAGAGCCTTCATCTCGCTCTCTTCTATTTTCTCTAGCGCTTTTTCTGTACTACTTTCATCAATCATATTTATCTGGATATTTTCCTGTTGGACCATATTCTTCAGAAAATTGTCTGAAATTAAAGTCTTATCCAGATCCAAAACTGCTGCCTTTACCGGTTTTTTTTGCTCTTCTTCTACCCCCCCGATAAATTTTCCCATCATAGCGAACATAACTCCCATAAAAACGAAAGAAATTATCATTTGCCGGGTTATTAGCTCTTTCATCTCTTTTTTAACAAGGTTATAGAAATTGTTCATTTGACTACCTCCATAAATACCTCTTCTATATTCTGGGCCTGGTATTTATCTTTTAATTCTTTAGGAGAGCCAGTTTCTAGTACTAATCCTTTGTCTATTAAGGAAATTCTGTCACAGAGAAATTCCACCTCCAGCATATTGTGAGAAGATAATAAGACCGTAGTGCCATTCTTGGCAAAGCTTTTAATCAATCTTCTTATCTCGTGGGAGTTTATTACATCCAGACCTGAAGTTGGCTCATCGAGAATAGCTAATCTGGGGTTTACCATCAGAGCTCGGGCTAAAAGCAGCCTTCTAGTCATTCCTTTACTGTAAGTGCTCACTTTATCTTTTATTCGCTCATCCAGACTGGCTATCTTTACTCCCTTTTCTGCTATATTTTTCTTTTCCTGGCTATTCTCCGAATAAAATCCTGCCATAAACTCCAGATAATCTTTTCCGGATAGGTTCTTGTAGGCACCGGCTTCCTCGGGAAGATAGCTAATACATTCTCGGACCTTATCAGCCTGCCTGGTAACATCATAGCCAAAAATCTTTACGCTGCCAGAGGTTACCTGTAGTAACGTAGAGATAACTCGCAAGGCCGTGGTTTTTCCAGCTCCGTTTGGCCCTATGAGTCCAAAAATCTCTCCCCCCTCTACCTGAAAAGAAAGCCCCTTAATGGCTCTAAGAGTTCCGTAATCTTTTATCAAATTGCTAACTTCTATGGCTTTATCCATTTTCCTTCACTCCTTTGGCAAAATTCTCAATTTTCGATGCCTATCCACAGAAGATCGATGATAGGATAGTTATCTTAGGCGAGATTCTAATCTTTTAACGAGTTCCAGATAGACTTTCATATCTTCACGTTTGCCAACAGCAAAGATAATCATTTCTTTATTCTTTCCATCAATTTTATAGACAATTCTATATTTTTTCTGAAAGAAATAAAGCTTTCTGTAACCGGTGAGGTCTACTCCTGCCTTCTTTCCCAAAGGCAGTCCCAATTGGGGAGATTTACTTAACTTTCTAAATTGAGTAAAAGCATGTTTTTTGACAGAATGATCAAGCTGCTCAAATTCTTGCTCAGCTTCGGGTTTCCAGGTTAGATTATAGGTCATATTTTTTCTTTAGGTGGTCTAGAGAGATCTTTTTCGCAGGACTCTTTTCTCTTTGCTCAACTATCTCGTGAATAGCTACATGTTCAAGCAAGTCTTTTAACTCTTCCAGTTGGTTTTTCATTTTCTCATAGCGTTTATATGCGACTAATACTGCTTCAGGAGTATTACGTTTAAATATAAAAATGTCGTGATCTCCTACTTCGCTCTTTAAATATTTTCCAAAGGAACGAATTAGCTCTGTGCTACTTACAATTTGTTTCTTTTCGAAAGTTATGCCCATTATCATTACCCCCTTTTTACGTATTTAAATATGTATTATAACTAGCTTTTTATATGAATTATACTACATATTTTGTGAAGTGTCAAGGATATCGCGATAGTCATTTCGGAAAGAGTTAAATACATTGCGAATATCATTTCACGAGACTTTCTATGGATTCATCCGCTTTGTTCCTCAGCTAGCCGGCTTACTGAGCTTGACGGCTGTACCGTAGGCTAAAAGCTCAGCAGCACTGCCGATGACACTGGTAGTCATGAAACGAACATTAATAATCGCGTCAGCTCCCAGTTCTTCAGCCTGAGCTGTCATCCGACCAACAGCGATTTTGCGGGCCCGTCCCATCATCTCCGTATACTCAACCAGCTCGCCGCCAAGAAGCAGTCGCACCATGGCAGAAAGGTCCCTTCCCATCCAGATAGCAAAGATAGTGTGCCCCTTGACTAAACCTAAAATCTCGGTAATCTTGCGACCGGGGATTTCTGCAGAATTCTGGAGCAATATCCGAGACGGGGATTCATCGGATGGAAGTTCCTTTTCTGAGGCTTTGTCTTTCCGCTGTTCGACAGCCACTGTCAGTAAGACCAGCAAGACACCACCTAAAAGGCAGTAAACCGCGCCCTTGAGCCACCAGGGCAAAACAGGATCGTGATAAATGTACCAGGGTACCCCGGCAAATATCGCCGTAAAGAACCCAACTACAAAAGCCAACGAGCCAACTGTCCGAATTATCTTCATAGTTTTCTTCTCCTTTCGTAAAGATTTTTAATTCAGTTCCGTGAATATCCTTACAAATTTCGCCACCTCCTAAAACCATTCCTTGCCGCTACTTTTTTGATTCTTGTATTTTCTCTTTCTAACTTTATTTGAGCTATAGGACTTTATTATATACCAAAATCTTAATCAAACAAGAGCAAACGCATCCTCTCGAAAAAAAAGAGTTTAACGTGTAATATCAAACTGGAAGAAATAAAGCTTTCTGTAACCGGTAACTTTTTCCTAACTTTGACTTGCGGTATTCTCAAAAATAAGTATAATAAATAACTGAATAATGGTTGGCAAGAATTGGAGAACCGATGAGTATTATTGAAGTTAATGACCTTACTCGTAAATTCAACAATTTGGTAGCAGTGGATAATATCTCTTTCCGTGTAAAAAAAGGAGAGATATTTGGGCTCTTAGGGCCTAATGGGGCTGGTAAAACTACTACCATTAAAATGCTTTGTACTCTCCTTAGACCTACCTGGGGCCAAGCTAAGGTAGCTGGATTTGAAGTAGTAAGAGGGGCAGCAAAAGTAAGAGAGCATATTGGATTGGTAGCAGAAAAAATCATCCTCTATGACCGCCTAACAGCCAGAGAAAATCTCAAGTTCTTTGGTCGGCTAAATCACATCCCCAAAAAAATAATTTTGGAAAGAACTAAAAAACTCCTGAAACTGGTAAAAATGGAAAAATGGGCTAATAACCTGGCAGGTACATTTTCTACAGGAATGAAACAGAGGATAAATCTAGCCAGGGCTCTTCTTAATATGCCGGAAATACTCTTTTTGGACGAGCCAACCCTGGGATTAGACCCTCAAACCACCAGAGCCATCAGAGATTTTATCAAAGAAATAAATAGAGAGGGAATTACTATTATCCTTACTACTCACATTATGCAAGAAGCAGATCTTTTATGTGATAGAATCGGGATTATTGATGAAGGTAAGATCGTCGCCCTGGACATACCTCAAAATCTCAAAAATATTATCTCTGAACAAGGGAAAACCATTCTTGAGTTAAATATACCTGGTCTATCTCCAAAAATAGTCTCCGAAATTGAAGAGCTAGAAGCTGTGGCTTCGGTTAACCAAAGAAATGAATATAATCTAAAAATATATATAGAGAATGAAAATGCAATCTACCAGATAATGAATATTATTCAGAAAAATGGGGGTAAAATAAAAAGTATTGCTACTCTTACTCCCAATTTAGAAGATGTTTTTCTTCATTTTACCGGCCACGAAATAAGGGATAAAGCAGAAAAAAAAATGCCTCTTGAGCATCCCCGTCACAGAAGATTCGGAGCTAAACCTAGGATAAGATAATTAAGATAGTATATCGTACTTCATACATCGCATATCGTGTTCCCTCTCCCCTCTGGGGAGAGGGCTAG
>JAUWRC010000114.1 GCA_030610745.1 Clostridia bacterium | reverse complement strand
TGACATCCTTTGACCGTTTAGGTAATCTTAACACTGGAGAACCTTCTGGCAATCGTCCTTATTTACTGCATTTATGTACAAATACTTAAGATACACGATGTAAAACAATTTCTTAAGATTGCTTCGGCTTTGCCTCGCAATGACAGGCGAGGAATCTCCCTGAACGCTTTCAGGACTTCTCGCAATGACAGGCGAGGAATACGCATCACGCAATACAAAATACGAGGTAGATTATGCCAAAGATTAAAAAAATTGTTCTGGCCTATTCAGGGGGGCTGGATACCTCGGTAATCCTTGCCTGGCTTAAGGAAAAATACAAAGCAGAGATAATCACTTATACAGCTAATCTGGGACAGGGGAAGACGCTGGATTCCCTAGAAGAAAAAGCTAAAAATACCGGCGCCAGCAAGGTTTATATTGAGGATTTAAGAGATGAGTTTTCCCTGAAATATATTTTGCCCGCCCTCAAGGCGGGAGCAATTTATGAAGGAAAATATCCTCTGGCCACTGCTCTGGGTCGATTTCTCATCGCCAAGAATCTAGTGAGAGTAGCAGAGAAAGAAAAAGCAGAAGCTATTGCCCATGGATGCTCGGGTAAAGGGAATGACCAGGTAAGATTTGAAGTAACAGCTAAGGCTCTAAACCCGGAAATTATCATCCTCGCTCCCCTAAGAGAATGGGAACTAACCTCAAGAGAAGAAGAGGTAAGATACGCCCAGAAGCATAATATCCCTATCCAAATAAGCGAGGAGTCTCCTTATTCCATGGATAGAAACCTATGGGGGATAAGTGTTGAATGTGGACACCTGGAAGATCCCTGGCGAGAGCCACTGCCTGAGGCTTATCAAATCACCACTTCTCCAGAAGAAGCACCGAATAAGCCCACCTATATTGAGATTGAATTCCAGCAGGGAATGCCTTCAAAGTTAGATGGAAAAAACTATGAATTGGCCAGCTTAATAGAAAAGCTAAATCTAATAGGAGGAAAAAACGCCGTAGGGCGCATAGACCTGGTAGAAAATAGACTTATTGGTATAAAATCAAGAGAAGTTTACGAGGCACCAGCAGCAGTAATCCTTCATTATGCTCACAAGGAACTGGAAAGATTAACTTTAGATAAGGATACTTTCCACTTTAAGGAAATTATTGCTCAGAGATATTCCGAGCTAGTTTACAATGGACTGTGGTATTCTCCTCTTCGCCAGGCACTGGACGGCTTTGTTATCCAAACTCAAAAATTTGTCAGCGGCCAGGTTAAACTAAAGCTTTATAAGGGAAGCTGTGAAGTGGTGGCAAGAAAGTCTCCTTACTCCCTTTATGAGAGAAAGCTGGCTACTTATACTGAGGAAGATATCTTTGACCAAAAAGCCTCGGAAGGATTTATGCATATTTGGGGTCTGCCTCTGAGAACTGTGGCTAAAATACGAAAGAGGAAGGAGAAGAAATGATCTCCCGTTATACCCTCCCCCGCATGGGAAAAATCTGGGAAGAAGAGCAAAAATTTTCTCTCTGGCTTAAGATAGAGCTCCTTGTCTGCGAAGCCTGGGCAAAAATGGGCAAAATTCCTCCTCAGGCTCTAGAAAAAATAAAGAAAAAAGCAAATTTTGATATTAAACGGATAAAGGAGATAGAAAGTGAGGTAAAGCATGATGTGGTAGCTTTTCTCACTAACCTCGCTGAATACGTGGGCCCTGAAGCCCGCTACATCCACCTTGGCCTTACCTCATCCGATATCGGAGATACCTGCCTGGCCTTGCAGATGAAGAGAGCTGCCCAGATAATCCTTCAGGATTTGGATAAGCTGGCCGGGGTATTAAGAGAAAAAACTAGAGAACACAAAAACACCCTGATGATGGGAAGGACACATGGTATCCATGCCGAACCCATTACTCTGGGACTAAAATTTGCCCTCTGGTATGAGGAGATGAAAAGAAATCTGGAGCGGATGAGAGAGGCCAAAGAAAATATATCCTACGGTAAGCTCTCAGGAGCAGTAGGCACCTATGCCAATTTAGAGCCATCGGTAGAGGAATATGTCTGTAAGAAACTAGACCTTACTCCCTGCCCGGTTTCTAACCAGATAATGCAGCGAGACCGCCACGCCCAATATTTATCCACCTTAGCCATCATTGCCTCTTCACTGGATAAGTTTGCTTTAGAGATTCGGGGTCTACAGCGAACAGAGATAAGAGAATTAGAAGAACCATTCCTTAAGGGGCAAAAAGGCTCCTCGGCTATGCCCCATAAACGTAACCCCATAACCTGTGAACGTATCTGTGGCCTGGCTCGCCTCCTCAGAAGTAATCTGCAGGCAGGCCTTGAAAATGTCGCTTTATGGGGGGAAAGAGACATATCCCACTCTTCGGTAGAAAGAGTAATCATTCCTGATTCCACCATATTGCTCGATTACATGCTAGAAAAATTCACCTGGATTCTGGAAAATCTTTTTATCTATCCGGAGAATATGAAGAAAAATATAGAAAAGACAAAGGGTCTTTTCTATTCCCAGAGACTACTATTAGAACTGGCGGAAAAAGGGCTTTCTCGTGAGGAAGCCTACAGACTGGTGCAAAAAAATGCTATGAGATGCTGGGAGGAAAACAAGAACTTCAAACATTTAATAGAAGAGGATAAGCAAATAGCAAAATACCTGAAAAAGGGGGATATCGACTCCATCTTCGAGCTTCAATACTACCTTCGCTGGATTGACGATATCTTGCGAAGGATAGGAATTTAACCGAGGAAAAAATAAAAAATGAGTATTATCATACATCCTACAGCTATAGTAGACTCCAAAGCACAGCTGGACGAAGGTGTAGAAGTAGGTCCTTATACTATAATTGGGCCAAATGTAAAAATAGGTAAAAAAACCAGGATTGGCCCACTGGTCCTATTAGATGGATGGGTCGATATTGGCAAAGAATGCAGTATTTCCAAGGGAGTAATCATAGGAACTTTGCCCCAGGATGTAGGCTTTGAGAAAAGAAAAAGTTTTGTCAAGCTCGGAGATAGAAATATTATTCGGGAATACACAACTATCCATAGGGGAACAAAAGCAGGAAGTACCACCCGCATAGGCAATGATAACTTCCTTATGGCTTATTCTCATGTAGCTCACAACTGCCTCATAGAAGATGGGGTAGTCCTCGCCAATCAGGGTACCCTGGGCGGATACGTCACCCTGGAGAAAAAAGTTATGATCGGCGGCTTAAGTGCTGTGCATCAATATGTAAAGATTGGAGCCTATGCCATAATTGGAGGATGCTCTAAAGTAGTCAAAGATGTCCCTCCCTATACCAAAGCAGATGGCCATCCAACCAGACTCTGGGGACTGAACCACATTGCTCTGCGTCGAGCTAATTTTCCTCTTGAGACAAGGAATATTTTGAAAAAAGCTTATAAGATACTCTTTAGATCAGGTTTAAATACTACCCAGGCTCTAGAAAAAATTGAAAATGAGCTAGAATCAAGTCCCCAGATCCAACACCTGTGTGAGTTTATCCGAAACTCAAAAAGAGGAATCTGCAAAGAAAGATGATAAATACACTACATGCTCTAATTCTTGGTGTGGTGCAGGGATTAACTGAATTCCTTCCTGTGAGCAGCTCCGGCCACCTAGTTATTATACAGCATTATTTAGGATTCACTGAACCTCTGCTTTTATTTAACGTTATGCTTCATGTAGCCACCCTGGCGGCGGTAGTAATTTACTTCCGGGGGGATTTATGGAAAATAATCCTATCTTTGATTAGATTAAAAAAGAAAAATCCCGAGGAAATCTTACACCGCAAAATGTTCTACTTTATCCTTCTGGGCACCATACCCACCGGGGCCTTAGGAATATTTTTTAACAGCTGGATTTTCAAAATTTGGTTAAAGTTTTTCTTTGTCAGCGTTATTTTTACCTCATTTATGCTCCTTTTTACAGGGATCCTCCTTTGGGTGGGCGAAAGAAAGGAAAAGCCTGAGGGAGAGGAGAGTCTGGAAAAAGAGGGTCCGGGAAAGGGGGTAGGAGAAATGAGGGTAACCGATGCCTTACTCATAGGCATAATGCAAGGAATAGCCATTATCCCTGGAATATCTCGCTCAGGAGCTACCATATCCATCGGGCTTCTGCGAGGAATAAAGAAAGAGTTTGCTTTCCGTTACTCCTTCCTTCTTTCCATTCCTGCTATCATAGGTGCCCTCCTTCTACAGTTAAGAGAAGCTTCCTTAGAAAAAAATCTTCCCTCTCATCTCCTTCCCTGGATAGTAGGAGCTTTATTTGCAGCCGTCATCGGCTATCTATCCCTTATTCTCCTTAAAAAAGCTGTCATCAAAAAAAAGCTTTCCATTTTTGCTTACTATTGCTGGATAGTAGGCACAGCTTCCCTCATAATACGAGTTTGGAGCTAGAAGTCCCCCTTACCTTAATCCTCTCCCTTTGGGGGAGAGGAAACCCTTGAATCCTTGAACCCTTTGCCTTACGAAAAAAAGTCAAAAAAACTAGCTTGACGGATTAAAATAGAGGAGTATAATCCCCCCTTAATTATATATCAGGAGATCAAAGTTGTTTTTCAATCGAAGAATACCTCTTTTTATGCGGGAGTCTTATTATTATGACTCTTTAGGTGCTCTCAGTTTTGCTTTTTTTGCTGGTTTACCGCCAAACTTTTTTCCTGTGGTAGCCAGAAGACTGGGGGCAAGTTCTTTTCAAATGGGACTCCTTAGTTCCGCTCCTTTCATGGGAGCCCTGTTTACCATCTATTGGGCACGTCTTTCCGATAATGCGGTCAGCCAAATGGGTTTTTTTGTGAAGGTAAAACTATTGGCAAGAGCCATTATCTTATTTGCCTTTTTGGCAGTCAATCCCTGGATTTTCAT
>JAUWRC010000124.1 GCA_030610745.1 Clostridia bacterium | reverse complement strand
CAAAGGGAGGCATTTGAAAATGAAGATAGAATATGACCCAATAAGAGATCTTCTTTATGTTTATTTTGCTGAATCAACAATAAAGGCTGCCGAAACAGTAACAATTAAACCTGGTGTTCATGCTGACTTTGACCACAGGGGAAAACTTATCGGAATAGAAGTCATCGATGCCTCGGAAATAGTTGGCAGAGAAATAGAGTTCAAGTTACCTGAGGTTGTCCATTCTACAGCGAAACTGTAGCGGGAACCAGAAGGAGATTCAGATGAAGTGTCTTTATTGTGGGGGCGAAATGGAAAAAACTAAATCAAGTTACACAATTAATCAAAAGGAGAGAAGAGAGTGCGAGTTCCTCTACTAGATTTAAAGCCTCAATATGAGCAAATTAAAAAAGAAGTTGAGGAAGCGGTAAAAAAAGTTCTTTGTAGTGGCTATTATATTCTGGGGCCTAATGTAGGAGCTTTGGAAAAAGAGATCGCCGCCTATTGCGATACAAAATACGCTGTAGGAGTTGCCTCAGGAACGGATGCCTTAAGACTTTCTTTAATTAGCTTAGGGCTCGGCAAAGGGGATGAGGTCATAACTACTCCCTTTACTTTTGTTGCTACTGCTGAGGTAATTGTTCAAGTAGGAGCTAGACCTGTATTTGTGGATATAGAGGAGGAAACCTTTAATATTGACCCAGCAAAAATTGAAGAAGCTATCACAGAGAAAACCAGGGCTATAATTCCTGTCCATCTTTATGGGCACCCGGCCGATATGAAGCCCATTATGGGGATAGCTAAAAAGTATAACCTGAGAGTAATTGAAGATGCTGCTCAGGCTATGGGTGCGGAATATAGTTTAAAAAAAGCGGGTTCAATTGGGGATGCAGGCTGCCTCAGTTTTTTCCCCACCAAGAACCTGGGCGGCTGCGGCGATGGAGGAATGGTTCTCACTAATAATGAAAAGACAGCGGAGAAGATAAAGGCACTCAGAACTCATGGGACAAAATCTGATTATATTTATTCTGTATTTGGCTATAATAGTCGGCTGGATGAGCTGCAGGCGGCAATTTTAAGAGTAAAACTAAAATACTTAGATGAGTGGATAGAGATGCGCCGCCAGAAAGCCTCTCTTTATAATGAGCTATTTTCCTCTTTTGATATTGCAGTAAAGGTCCCTTTCCAGGCTCCCTATGCCCGGCACACCTATTGCGTCTATACCATCCGCACTTCTGAAAGAGAAAGGTTAAAAGAGTATCTGGGAGCAAAGGGAATTGGAACAAAAGTTTACTATCCTCTTCCTCTGCATCTTCAGAGGGTCTATGAATATCTGGATTATAAAAAAGGAGATTTTCCTATAGCAGAAAAAGCATCCAGAGAGGTACTCTCTTTACCTATTTATCCAGAACTAGAAAAAGATAAAATAGAGCTGGTGGTGAGGGAAATTAGCAATTTTTTTCTCTCTTGAGTGATATGAGAATATACCTCAAAGGAATTTTCAAATTACAAAAGGAAAAGACAGGATAAAAGATGGTTGGAGGAAAGGTGGAAGTAAGTTGAAAATTATTAGTGAGTCTATTTCAAAAGAAGAAATCTTGAGAAAGTATAATCATTTCTTCAAAAATATGATAAAAGCCGTTGTTGATTTAAAAAAAGAAATCATAGCCCTGGATGCTGAACTCCACGCAGACCTTGAAGAGTTATTAATTGAGAATGGTTCAAGACAGGAGGACCTGTGGGGTATAAACCTTTATCCAGAAAAGCCTTTTGAAGAAAGGATTGAGTACACGGCTTTGATAAATGTTCGGCCATCTCAGGGTAATCCCGGCATGGAAGTTGAAAACGCAAAAATAAAAAAGAAGATTGAGGAGATGGTAAATAAACTCATAAATTGATGTATAAACTAAAACTACATAAAAATCTTAATCCGGATAAGTGGCAAAAATTCTCTATAAAACAGAGGGAGTTAATGATTGCCAATGAACTTAACAGAGCAAAGAACTGGATTGAGAAAAAGGACACCGAAGAGGTCAAAAATTGTTATGAGCGAGCATTGGAACTTCTGGATTTAACCATTGCCACTGCTAAGGATAAGAACCGTTTGAGAGAATACCTCAGATTGAGAGAAATGATGGGAAAATTTTATATTGAAAAAAGAGGAGATTTGAAATTTAACAGTCAGTTATTTACCTGCATTTGTACGTTGAGTAAAGAGGTGTCAATGCTGGATAAGAAACTGCTTGAAATTTTGGCCTGTCCTGTTTGCAAAAGCAGTGTTAAGCTCAAGGGTGACAAAATTATCTGCCGCAAGTGTAAAAAATACTACCCTGTTAAGAATGGTATTCCAGTAATGCTGGTGGATGAAGCAAAAGATTTAAAGGAGAAAGATTATGCCTGAAGAAGTGGAACTGTACGACTATATTAAGGTTATTAGCAAGAAAAAATAGTTGATAATAGTAGGGACTTTGGTATGTGTTCTGAAAGTAGAATTAACGAGATGGATATCACTCTTTCTCATCTTCAAAAAAATCCTCAAACCAATGCACCGGCAGTAATTCTCCTCCAGTCTCAACTTGAGCAGAAAGAGGTTCAACTGGTAAGTTTTACACGGGAATTAAGGGATGTATATATAAAGAATTATTCAGAGATGAATTCGGACCTGACCAGAGTGGAAAATCCTCCCGTACCACCAATAAACCCGGTAGCCTCTAAAAAAAGACAAATTGTTCTTATTGCTCTACTTCTGGGAGCAATAACTAGTCTTTTTATGGCCTTTTTCCTTGAGTATCTGGAGAAAATGAGTCGAAAATATGGATAGGCTACTTTCCCGTTCACCCTCCATATTTGTCTAAAATAAGCCAAGACTGACTTCTTGGACTTCCCCCGTCCCTTGACATAAAATCTTATAGTATTATAATGTTCATATCTTGAACTAAAGTTGGTGAAAATGGATAGCTCTGAAATCGTAGAGAAAGAATTTAAGGTAATGGAGCAAGTGAGTAGAGATAAAAACCTCACCCAGAGAAAAATCTCTCAGAGATTAGGTTTATCTTTAGGGATGACCAATCTCATTATAAGGAAACTAGCAAATAAAGGATATATAAAGATTAAGGGGCTGAATAGAAGAAATGTCCAATATATTCTCACCCCCCAGGGTTTTGCCGAAAAAACCAAAAAATCCTGCCGATATCTTTTAAGAATCATCGATTCATTAAAAACAATGAAAGAGAAAATTCAGCAGTTAATTTTAATGGAGTATGGAAAAGGAGAGACTCATTTCATTATCCTGGGAGATGGAGAGCTGGCAGACATCGTCGAGCTAAGCTTTAAGGATTTAGATAATAAGCTGGAATATAGGAGAGTTTCTAGAGCGGAGGAAATCAACACCAACAAAGCGGTCATATTGCTCACCCAGAGCGAACCTGAACTTAGGAAATCGGACTTAGGACTTAGGACGTCGGACTTGGACGTCGAATCTTGGACTTCGGACATCGAACCTCGAATCTCGAACCCAAAACTTCGGAGTAATAAATGCATCGATGTTTTATCTACTCTTAGCGGTGGTAACTAAATGCTAAGAAGCAGCCTGTTTTCCATTTTTTTGTCCAGACAATGATTGGCCGAAATGTTCAAAGAGGATGAGATAGGTGGAAGATAAAACGGTAATTTACTGATGTTGAAAAACGTGTGAGCCGCACGGAGGCCCTTCGTTAGGATTTTTAACCGCTTATCCAGGAGAGGATTTAAAGTAAATTAAGGGAGTTTAGACGGCTAGTTTCTATGAGCCATCAGCTATGAAATTTGAGCTAATAAGGAGGAACAAATACGATGTCTGAATATTTATTAGAAAAAATCGAGATAAATCCTAAGATTATGCTGGGCAAACCAGTTATTAAGGGAACAAGAATTCCGGTGGAGATAATTCTACGGAAGCTTTCGCAGAATATCTCTGTGGAAGAAATCCTCCGGGATTATCCCCGACTTACTCGCGAGGATATACGGGCAGCGCTGGATTATGCAGCAGAATCAGTAAGTGGAGAAGAAGTCCACTTACTTAAAACAAAGAGCTCATGAAGTTTCTTGCTGACGAGAGTATGGAAAAGCCTGTTGTGGATTGGCTCAGAGATCAGAATTTTGACGTAAAATATATTACAGAAATAACTCCATCCATAAATGATGAAGAAG
>JAUWRC010000004.1 GCA_030610745.1 Clostridia bacterium | reverse complement strand
GAACCTCCTTCGCCATAAAGAGCTTAAAGTTCTTCAGCTTGTTTTGAGAGTTGCTAGGGCGATTATCCAGGAAGAGTAATTTTGTCCTTAATTTTTTGAAACTTTATTTGCCCAATTCCTGGAACATTTTGAAGTTCAGATATATCCTGGAAGCCGTCATTTTGCTCTCTATACTCAACAATCCTCCTGGCAAGGACAGGGCCAATACCGGGAAGATAGGTTAACTGCTGGGGAGAAGCACGGTTTATATCTATTTTTTCCCCGGGAATCCATACCTCTTCTTCGTCTTTCAGAGACGAGCCTAGATTTAGTCCTTTTAGGTCTGCTTGAGGGAGAGCTCCTCCAGCCTTTTTAATTCCTTCAATAACGAGGTCTCCTTTAGCCAGCTCATACCAACCAGGCTCTTTTACTGCCCCGCTTATCTTTACCCTCAACGATTCTTCAGAAGAGGGAAGCTTTGGCGAATAGGGAATTCCTCCCAAAAGTTTTATTCCCATTCCTACTAGAAATACTGCTATTAGAAAGAGGAGCACTCCTTGCTCCTCTCGAGTAAGATTCCACATTCCTTTTCCTCAAATTAGTCGTTAGTATATAGTCGTTAGTATTTAGTAAAATCCCTTACTTAGACTCATTGTCATTTCTTCATCTCTTTTTCTTATCAACTAAATACTATTCACTAAATACTAAATACTTTTTTTAGTTGCTGATAACGAAATTAATGATTTTCCCGGGGACAAAGATTGTCTTTTTAATATTTTTATCCTTTAGACGTTTTTCAATAGCCGGCAGAGCTTTTGCTTTCTTCACCACTTCTTCTCTGGAGCTTTTCTTGCTTATCCTTAAGGTTCCCCTTAATTTACCATTTATTTGAATAGCCATTCCCACTGTGTCTGATTCGGCTAGAGAGCTATCATATTCGGGCCAGCTCTCCTTGAATATACTATCTGGATGACCTGTCATTTCCCAGAGTTCCTCTGAAAAATGAGGAGCAAAGGGAGCCAATAATATGAGGAAGGTCTCCACTGTTTTTTTATCTATTCCCTTACCCGAGATCCCAGGATCGCTCAGCCAATTGAGGAATTCCATAAAGCTGCTAATAGCGGTGTTAAATTTAAAGAGTTTCATTTTCTCTGTGACATCACGGATAAGGCTGTGCCGTTTCCTCAAGATACTTTCTTCTTTTCTTTGAACAAAATTTTCCTTTAATTTCAAGAAAAGGTCCCAGGTTTTCTTCAAAAATCGATAAATTCCTTCAATTCCCTGATCAGTCCATTCACACTCCATTTCCGCCGGACCGATAAAAAGTTCATACATCCGCACAGTATCAGTTCCATATTTATTCACTAAGATATCAGGAGTAACCACATTGCCCTTTGATTTAGACATTTTCTCTACTTTTCCTGTTTTTTTACTTTTTTTACAGACCATTCCCTGATTAAAGAGTTGTTCAAAGGGCTCTTCAAAATCTATATAGCCTAAGTCATATAGCACTTTGGTAAAAAAACGTGCATAGAGTAGATGGAGAATAGCATGTTCAATTCCTCCTACATACATATCAACAGGGAGCCAATGCCTAAGATTATCCCTGTCAAAAGAGGCTTTTTTGAGGTGAGGGTGAGGATAACGAAGAAAATACCAGGAAGAGCCAGCCCAGTTGGGCATGGTATCCGTCTCTCTTTTTGCTGGCGAACCACAGCGAGGGCAGGTAGTATTAACAAAGTGAGTTATATTTTCCAGGGGTGATTTTCCGCTGCCCGTAGGTTTATACTTTTCCACTTGAGGAAGTTTAACTGGAAGATCCTCTTCTGACAGGGCAACTTCACCACAATGGGAACAGTAAATAATGGGGATAGGCTCACCCCAGTATCTTTGTCGGGAGAATACCCAATCCCTTAGTTTGTAGTTGACTGATTTTTTACCTAACTTCTTTTTAGCCAGCCACTGGGTAATTTTCTCTCTGGCTTTTTCTGAATCCAGACCATTAAACTCTCCCGAGTTTATGAGCTTTCCTTCGCCAATATATGCTTCCTCAAGGCGGCCATCTTTTTCTCTCTTACTCTCTTTGCTGTATATTACTTCCCTTATGGGCAAAGAGAATTCTTTGGCGAACTCAAAATCCCTCCTATCATGAGCAGGAACAGCCATAATGGCGCCGGTGCCATAAGTTAAAAGGACATAATCGGATATCCAGATAGGAATTTTTTCCTTGTTGACCGGGTTAATGGCATAGGTACCAGTGAATATCCCTGTTTTTTCCTTAACTAGAGAAAGCCTTGCCAGCTCAGGAGTTTTTTTTGCCTCTTCTACATAAGCTACTACTTCTTTTTTCTGCTTTAGAGAAATAATTTTTGGGACGAGTTTATGTTCCGGAGCCAGCACCATATAAGTGGCGCCAAAGAGAGTATCGGGTCGGGTAGTAAAAACAGGGATTTCATACTCCTTTTTATTTATCTGTGAATTCACCTTAAAAATAACCTCAGCTCCCTGGCTATATCCAATCCAATTAGCTTGCATAGTCTTTACTTTTTGCGGCCAGTTTAATTTATCCAGACCACGAAGCAGACGATGAGCATACTTGGTTATTTTTAGCATCCACTGCATAAGATTTCTTCTGGTGACTTTAGAGTTGCACCGCTCACACCTTCCATTGATTACCTCTTCATTAGCCAGACCAGTTTTACAACTTGGGCACCAATTGATAGGTATAAGTTTTCTATAGGCCAGGCCATTCTTATACATCTGAAGAAATATCCACTGAGTCCATTTATAATACTGGGGGTCGCTGGTATTTATTTCTCTGGACCAATCATACATAGCTCCTATTTCCTTTAGCTGTCTTCTCATATTTTCGATATTTCTTTGGGTATTAATCTTGGGGTGGATACCTTTCTTTATAGCATCGTTCTCTGTGGGAAGGCCAAAGGAATCCCACCCCATAGGGTGCAGCACATTATAACCTTGTAATTTTTTATAACGAGCCCACACATCTGAAAGAACATATCCTCTCCAATGCCCCACATGTAGTCCTGAACCAGAAGGGTAGGGGAACATATCCAGACAATAATATTTTGGTTTATCACTTTGCCAGGAAGTTTTGTGGTCTTTTCTTTCTTCCCAGATGCGGCGCCATTTTCTCTCTATTTTTTGAGGTTCATACCGAATAGATATAAGATACGCCTCGCTGCGCTCGGCATATCTCGTATCTCGTTGTTCGTCGCTCGTATCTCGTACCCTCTCATAGATTTTTCTCTGCATCTTTGTATCTTTACCTCTTATTTCTTACATCTTTGGGGGAACTACTCTGTTCACTCCTTATAAGTCATTGAAATTCTTGCCGTTTTCTCCTAACAATGTAATAAAAACAGGCAGTGAAGTCAAGAAAAAAGGGGACAGGCTACTTTTTTAGCTACGAATGACATCGTAAAAAAAGTCGGCTGGCCCCTTTTTTCGGGAGCCGACGATAGGACTTGAACCTACAACCTGCTGATTACGGATCAGCTGCTCTACCTTTAAGCTACGTCGGCCTGGTGCCGAGGGGCAGAATCGAACTGCCGACACCTGGATTTTCAGTCCAGTGCTCTACCGACTGAGCTACCTCGGCAATAATCGTTGCTCGTTGTTCAAAAAAGATTGAGATTCCGAAGCGATAAAATAATTACTCTTTAGTCTCTTTTGCTCATTTATTTAAACCATATTGCCGGAGCAAACTCTCTGTTTATATTTGAAATTCTACATAATCTGGCATCCCTTGTTAGAATCAAAACTTCATTAGGAGAATGTATCTTTTTAAGTTCAACGCCCATAGCAATTATCAGAATATCAAAAGCGGATAACGCGCCTTCTTTATTCGCGTAAGGCACCTTGTGTTCGAGTTTGTATATTTTGTGTGTATTTAAATTATGATACCTATGCAAATCATAACAGTAAATAATTCTTCTATTATGTATTGCTTTTATAAATTCATTTCGCCACTTAGTGTATAAACTGCCTACTATCTTGTTCTCTCTATAGAATAATCTAGCATAAGTATTGAAAACTTCTGGAACACAGAATTGAGGCATATAGAGAAACGCTGTTCCGTCAGCTCTTTCCACAAAGAAATCCATTTTTGTTTGATCTAGGTTTTCAATTGCATATATAAAAGCACTAGTATCTATCAAATAATATTTCATTACTTTTATTTTTTCCCTGAAGTATATATTTTATATGGGGAACCCTTAACTTTTTTGGCCAGATCATGCATAGCTTGAATTGCCTTTAGTCCCCTAGCAACTTCAGGATCAATCTTTTTACCATTTTCTCTAGCTGTTTTTCTTGCCCTTTCAAGTAAATTCATTTTCTTCCCCCTCTAAAGTATAATTTTACTAGATACGAGTGACGAACAACAAATTTGGCGGGGCCGACGAGACTTGAACTCGCGACCTCCTGATCGACAGTCAGGCATTCTATCCAACTGAACTACGGCCCCGGATTAATGAGATATGCCTCGCTCCGCTCGGCATATCTCATATATCGTATGTAGTATATCGTATATCGTGAAAAAAAATCCCCTCACCTTTGCCCTCTCCCCACAGGGGAGAGGAAGTTTTTCTCTTCTTTGTCCGTTATTCAAAAATTACACCTATTCCTTCGGAATCTGAAATTCCGATACCACGAGATACGAGCGACGAGCAACGAGATACGTATTCCTGGGGGGCGGAACAGGGCTCGAACCCGTGACCTCTGCCGCGTGAAGGCAGCGCTCTCCCAACTGAGCTATCCGCCCTGGTGGGCCCACTAGGACTCGAACCTAGGACCTACGGATTATGAGTCCGCCGCTCTGACCAACTGAGCTATGGGCCCATTTTAGCTTCAGTTAAAGTAGTTAATTAGTGATTAGTTAACTGGTTAATTACCCCCTTACCCCATCTCTCTCCTGTGGGGAGAGGGAACACGATATACAAGATAATAACAGCGCTCGTCCGAACCAGCCTTAATCCAGATACTCTTTCAGCATTCTTTCCTTAGCTATTCCCCGCAGCTGGTCCAGTATTTTTGCTTCAATCTGTCTTATTCTCTCTCTAGTTACTCCGTACTTCTCTCCTATCTCCTGCAGGGTACAATCCCATCCATTTTCTGTCCCAAAACGAAGTTTCAGAATCTCCCTTTCTCTATTGTCCTCAACCTCTTGTATTAATTTATCTATCTCCTTCTTAAGGTATCGAAGGTTAACCTCCTCAAACGGACTCTTAGCCTTCTCATTCTCTATGACTTCTATTAAGTGTGAATCTTTGTCTTCTCCAATGGGCATATCCATAGAGGTAGATTTGGTAATCACGCGCTGAACTTTCTCTATCTTCTCCAAAGGAAGAGAGCATCTTTCAGCAATATCTTTAGTAGTAGGAATTCCACCCAGCTCCTGCTCCAGCTCTTGAGAGGCTTTCTTAACTTTTTTCATTAGTTCAGTTATGTGGATAGGGACTCGGATAGTACGAGATTGATCAGAGATGGCCCGAGATAAAGACTGTCTTATCCACCAGCTGGCATAGGTACTGAAGCGATTTCCCCTTTGATAGTCAAACTTATCCACGGCTCGAGAAAGACCAATATTCCCTTCCTGGATAAGATCCAAAAAGGGTACTCCTCTTCCTATATATTTCTTAGCAAAACTAACCACCAGCCTTAAGTTAGCCTTGATCATTCTATCTCTATATCTCTCATAATAGAAATTAACTTCGGTAATCTCCTTTTGTAAGGAGAGAAATTTCTCTTTGTCTTTCGGATTTATATTACCGTTTTCTTCCTCTCTTAGCTTTGCTATGAAATTAGTTATCTTCTTTACTTTTTTGAACTTCTTTTTTGCCATAGACAAATCCTCTCTGTCTATTCCCTCTTTTTCAGCAAGAGAGTACAGGTAAGGATTTTTTCCCACCAGATCGGCAAATTCCAAAACCTTTCCCCGCAGAATTCTCCTACTCTCTCTTATCTTTTTTCCATATCTCTTTTCTTCCTTAGCAGAGAGCAGAGAGGTTTTTCCTATTTCTTGCAGGTATCCTCCTATCCCATCATTCGCTTCTATACCCAAATCAGGGGGCTCTTCAACTTTTTCTATTTCCTTACTAATTACATCAGTTCCCTCATCTTCAAATAGGTTAGCCACATCTTCAATCTCCTCTGGGTGGGAAACCTCATCAGGAAATACCTCTTTTATTTTCTCCGTAGTAAATTTATTCTTCTTTTCTTTTTTTATCATGACTCCCTTTTTCATAAATACTCACCTCAACATAATTGTTTTTTTAATCGTGTTAGCTCATAAAGCCATTTTTCGAGTTCCTCTTCTTCTCCTTTTTCTTCGCTTTCCTTTATGCTTTTTCTTAACTTCTCAATTCTTCTGCGTGTTTTATTTCTCTTTAGAGATTTAATGAGATCGAAAGCTATCCGCTCTTTATCCTCCTCTTGAAAAGGAGGACTAGATAAAGAGAGGGATGAAATAAGAGAAGAAAGTCTCTCTTCTTCTAATCTATTTATCAAAAGAGGAGAAGATACCTTTCCCTCTTTTGATAAAGCAACTGCCTCTTCAGCAACTCTCTTATAAGAGGAATTGACAAAATCGTCTATACTTTCATTTTCTTCTACCATCTTTATTACTCTTTCTTCACTTAACATCAGCTGCAGCAATGTTTTTTCTGTGGTTTGCTGCGCATCTTTCACTTTAAAAAATTCGGGACGAGAAAAAAATCCTTTTTTTTTATCTCTAAACTTGCTAAACTCTATGCGGAGCATTTCCTCATCTAAATCTAATCGCTGGGAAAGTTTTTTTATGAGCTCTGCCAGCCTTATTGAATTTCTAATTTTTTCCAGAGTAGGAAAAATTTTGTTGACTATCTCTATTTTGTCCTCATATTCTAAAGAAGGGTTAGTATTGATAGCCAACTCTAATCTATAATCGAAGTAAGGCGCAGCCTTCTCTTTTCTTTCTACAAAGGAATCTTTTCCTCCCTTTTTGACTAGAGCTGCCGGATCCACCCCTTCAGGCATACTGATAATTTTTACTCTTAAATCAGCTTCCAGGAGAAGGTCAATACCCCGCAGGGTGGCGGCAACCCCTGCTTTATCTTGATCATAGGCAATAAAAACCCGATCAGCATAGCGTTTAATGAGTCGAGCCTGAGAGAAGGTAAGAGAAGTACCCATGGAGGCAACTACATTCTCTATCCCTGCCTCATAAAGGGCTATAACATCAGTATATCCCTCTACCAGAATTATCTCTTCTTCTTTTCTTATGCCCTCTTTACTGAAATTTAAACCATAAAGAACTCTACCTTTATCGAATATAAGGGACTCGGAAGAATTAAGATATTTGGGGAGGCTCTCATCCAGCACCCGTCCCCCGAAGCCAGATATCCTTCCTTCAGGGTTAAAAATAGGAAAGATGAGCCGTAGCTGAAACCAACTATACCGCCCCTCTCCTCTTTGAGAAGGAACCACCAGCTTCAACCCCTTTAAATCTTTTAGTGAGATTTCTTTTTTCTGGACTAGTTTCAGAAAATCATTGGAAGAAGGAGCCCAGCCCAGGCCAAATTTCTCTATTGTTTCTTGTGTAAATCCCCTTTTTTTTAAGTAATCCTGAGCTGATTTTTTCTCTCTTAACTCCTGACGAAAAATTTCAGCTACTTTTCTATTGGTTTGGTAAAGCTCCTCCTTAACCATACCCCTCTTTTTATCCTTATCCGGAGTAGAAATAGATATTCCTACTTTCTGTCCCAGGAGCTTCACTGCTTCGGGAAAAGATATGTTTTCCCATTTCATAAGAAAGTTAAAGACATTACCTCCTATCCCGCAGCCAAAGCAATGAAAGAGCTGTTTTTCTGAAGAGACTGTAAAAGAAGGGGTCTTCTCCTCATGAAAAGGGCACAAAGCCTTATAGCTTTTTCCCGCTTTTCTTAAAGGTATGTATTGTGAAATTACCTCCACAATATCAAGCCGCTCACTGACCTTCTTAATTAGTTCCTCAGAAATAAAAGCTGCCATTTATCTCATACCAGTAAATTAGTTATTAGTTAATTCAGTTAATTAGCTAATTTGAGAGTCTTGAAGAAACTCCGTTTTTGTCATTGCGAGCCTGCTGAAGGCAGGCGTGGCAATCTTCTTTTTGAAATCTCGCTACTGTTATTTACCCCCATTCCTTAGGGATAAAATAATCCTTGTAAATATTAAGGGCGAAGCGATCTGTCATCCCAGCAATATAATCTACTGCTGCCCTTTTTATTCCTTCTCTATCTATATCCTTTCTTAGAGCCACTGGAAAAAGATGAACTTTATCCACATAAAGACTATAAAGATCGGTTACTATCCGGTAGGCCTTTTTTACTTCATCGGATAGCAGAGGAGATGAATAAACCTGCCCGTACATAAAATCTCTTAACTCATTAAATGCTTCCAGAATTGTCTTGCTCATCTTCAGGCAAGACTCTCCCTCGCTTTCCTTAGCTATATCTTGAACTAAGGTATCTATTCTATTTCTATGAGTTCTTCCCAACGTCTCTAAGGGTTCGGTTGGCAGATCAGTCTCTTTTATGAGACCCCCTCGCAAAGCATCATCAATATCATGGTTAACATAAGCTAAAGGGTCGGCTAACTTCACCACTTCTCCCTCTAAAGTATGAGGATGAGTCTTACTTTTCGGATCCATCACCTTCTCTTTGTCCTGGGAATGATTCAGAATGCCATCTCTCACCTCCCAGGTCAGATTCAATCCTCCTTCACCTTCCAGTCTATCCACTACTCTAAGGCTTTGCTCATTATGCCGAAACCCTTGAGGATAAACGTCATTTAAAGCATCTTCGCCTGTATGCCCAAAGGGAGTGTGCCCTAAATCATGTCCTAAAGAAATAGCTTCTGTCAAGTCCTCGTTTAAGCGAAGAACACGAGAGATTGTACGGGCAATCTGACTTACCTCCAGAGTATGAGTAAGCCGGGTACGATAATGGTCGCCAAACGGAGCAATAAATACCTGCGTCTTATGCTTAAGACGACGAAAAGCTTTAGAGTGGATAATCCTGTCTCTGTCTCGTTGAAACTCTGTCCTTAAAAAGCAGCTTTTTTCTTCTTTTTTCCTTCCTTTACTTTGTCTACTTTTACTGGCGTAAGGAGAAAGCCATCGCTCCTCAAATTCCTCTTGAGCTATTCGATCAAAGAACTGATTCATTTTTTTGACTTGAATTCATCCAACCTCTCCATAAATTTCTTTGCTTCGCCCGGCATAACAGAGGCTATATTATCATAAACAAAGGGGCCCACCTTCATCAAGTAAGGACTTAAGGTAGAACCCCTCATCCATTTGTTTACGTTCTCAGAGAAAGGAGATACAGTCAAAAGAATTAAGAGTATACTACAGATTAAGGATCCCTCGAGCAGTCCTAAGAAAAGCCCTCCTCCTTGATCTATACCCTTAACAAGAGAATACTTACATGCTTTATGAAAAACTATTCCCAGCAGTCCACCAAATAGAGCTACCCCTATAAAAATAACAGCAAAACTAATAAGTTTTGCTGTTCGAGGAGAAATACTGGTAACCTCGCTAGCGACAATGTTTCCCAGTACTTCATAGCGATTAATAGCAACAATCAGGCCTATAAAGATGCCCGCTAGCCCGAAGGCTTCTCTGAACAGGCCTCTCATTACTCCCCGTAGGGCAAACAAAAAAATTATGATTAGCCAACCTATATCTAACCAACTCATTTAGAATTTTTCTCGATTTTTTCGATTAGCTGTTGAATTCTTTCCCTGGCTTTTCTATTTTTTTCTTTCAGCTTGTAAAACTCATCAGCAATATTTAAACACGTAAGAATACCTATCTCTTCCTTTTCTTTGTGAGGAAAAGAGGAAGCTATTCCTTTAGCTTTATTATCAACATACCCAGCAATCCTCTCGAGATATTCCTCGTTTTCATCTGCTCTTAAGTTATATTCCCCATTCAAAATACGGACCCGCATCCCCATTCGAAATACCCCTCAGGACAATTTTTACCATTACTAATATAATATCAAAAAAATCAGAAATGTCAAGCCCTTTCTCGGCTTAGAGCTTTCTCTACCATCTTTAAGGCGCAGTATTCTCCGCACATAGTACAGACATCAGAAAGATGAGGCTTGCTTTCTTTGCGCATCTTCCTGGCATACTCTGGATCAATGGCCAGTTTGAACTGTTTCTCCCAATCTCTCTTTTCTCTAAATTCAGCCATCTTTCTATCCCATTCCATAGCTCCTTTTACTCCCTTGGCAATATCTCCTACATGAGCAGCAATCCTGGTAACTATCACTCCATCTCTAACATCCTGAAGAGTAGGAAGCCTCAAGTGTTCCCCTGCTGTCACATAACAGAGAAAATCAGCCCCACAACTGGCAGCGTAGGCACCTCCCATAGCTGAGGTAAGATGGTCATAACCAGGGGCGATATCTGTAACCACCGGACCCAGAACATAAAAAGGAGCATTATGACATAACTTCTTTTCCAGAAGGACATTTGCCTTTATTTCAGGAAGGGGAATATGACCGGGACCTTCTATCATTACTTGTACATCTTGTTCCCAGGCTCTTTTCGCCAGTTCTCCCAAAAGAATCAGTTCCTGAATCTGAGCTCTATCGGTAGAATCGGCCAAACATCCAGGGCGAAGGCCATCTCCTAAACTTAAAGTAAGGTCATATCGTTTGGCAATCTCAAGGAGTCGGTCATACTTTTCATAAAGAGGGTTCTCCTTATCATTAGCCACCATCCAGGTAGTGAGAAAAGCTCCTCCCCTGCTCACTATATTTGTAATTCTTCCTTCTTTCTTCAAGCGTTCCAGGCTCTGTCTGGTAAGACCGCAATGAACAGTGATAAAGTCGACTCCATCTTCAGCCTGGCGTTCGATAACCCGGAATACCTTATCTTTTTCCATCTTTACCAGGGTTCTATGCTGGGAAATAGATTCGATAACTGCCTGATAAATGGGAACTATTCCCAATGGCAGAGAACAGGATTTTAAGATAGATCGGCGGATCTTATCCAGGTCTCCTCCGGTGCTAAGGTCCATAACCGTATCTGTCCCAGCTTCGCTCGCTATTTTTAGTTTTTCTAGCTCAAGTTCAAGATTTACCTGATCGGTAGAAGTGCCAATATTAGTATTTACCTTAGTTTTTGTTCCCCTGCCTATAGCCTTGGGGTGGGGTAAGGCATGTTTCACATTCTTAGGGATGACAATCTCTCCTCTGGCTACTCCATCTCTGATAAACTCAGGGTTCAGGCCTTCCTCTTTAGCTACTTGTTTCATTACAGGAGTGATGTTTCCTTTTCTTGCTTCACTTAATTGAGTCATGCTATTTATAACCTCCCCGTTTATTTCGTATCTCGTTGTTCGTCGCTCGTATCTCGCGTCCCCTCTCCCCTCTGGGGGAGAGGATTAAAGTGAGGGGGAAATTTCTATCCAAAAAACATTGAAATTCCGATACTGTGAAATACGATATACCATAGACATAATATGATTTATGAGGTGAATGTCAAGAAGTGCCTCAGGACAATTTTCTTTTGTCGCTGTATATCCGCTTTGAATTATTTTCTGCTCAGCTTCTTCGCTACGGGAAAATTAGCCTATTCCTTCGGAATCAAACTCGTCACTTTGTTCCTCAAACAGTAAATCTTTCTTTTCCCTTCGCTTAGAAGCTTCGTTAAGGTAACGGCTATAAGGCTTCTTCAGAAAATGTCTTTCGGCAAGCGTGTCCAAAAGAAAAAAAGTTGACAGGACTGAAGGATTATAATAAGGTGATAAAAAGCTGTAAGCTTTAAGCTGTATGTGACTACACCACCAACAAGGCACTTTGGGAGAAATCTTATGAAAAGGCTCTGGGCTCCCTGGCGAGCAAAGTATATTTTAGGTAAAAAAGAGAAAGGATGTATCTTTTGCCAGAAGTCAAAAGAGGCCAAGGATGAGGAAAACTATATCCTCTTAAGAGGGGAGAAGTGCCTGGTTATGCTTAATATTTTCCCTTATAATAATGGACATCTAATGCTCGCTCCTTACAGGCATATCGGCTCTATAGAGGAGCTAGAAAAAGAAGAAGCTGCGGAGATGATGGAAATTCTTTCTCGAATGATAGCTTTACTTAAGGAAGCTCTACATCCAGAGGGTTTTAACGTGGGAATAAATTTGGGGGATGTAGCTGGAGCAGGTATAGTAGATCACCTGCACCTGCACATTGTTCCTCGCTGGAAAGGAGACTGTAATTTTATGCCAGTCTTTTCAGAGACCAAGGTGATTTCCGAAACCCTAAAGGATACCTATAAAAAGCTAAAGGAGAAATTATTAGAAAAATGAACTTTCCCCCTCACCTTCCCTCTCCCCACAGGGGTGAGGGGGAAAGTATTTAACCAGTTAACCAATGGATGGTCAAAAAGAGAGTCGTAAAATGAACTTAGCAGACCGAATTTCTAATTGGATTAAGGAAAAGGTTCGGGAAGCCAAAGCAGAAGGTGTTGTTATTGGATTAAGCGGGGGAATTGATAGCTCAGTAGTAGCTTATTTGGCTAAGAGGGCTATGGGAGAAAAGGTTCTGGGATTGATAATGCCCTGCTACAGCACTGTTTTGGATGAAGATTATGCCTGGTTAATAGCCAAAAGGTTAAATATTAAAACAGAGCGTATATCTCTGGATTCTATCTATAATGATCTTTTAGGAATCCTACCATCTCATAAAAAGATAGCTTTAGCTAATCTAAAGCCGAGACTGCGAATGCTTACTCTTTACTATTTTGCTAACAATTTAAATTATTTAGTAGCAGGCACGGGAAACAAAAGTGAGATTCTTATAGGCTATTTTACTAAATACGGGGATGGGGGATGTGATATTCTGCCGCTAGGAGATTTGTTGAAAACCCAGGTGAGAAAACTGGCAAAAGAGCTTGAAATTCCCCATGAGATAATTAAAAGGAGATCCTCAGCAGGACTGTGGGAAAAACAGACAGATGAGGAAGAGCTCGGTATCAGGTATGAGGACCTGGACAGGACAATTTTAGCTATAGAGAGAGGTAAAACAGAATCTATCCCGCCGCAGATGCTTATCAAGGTAGAAGAATTAATAAAAAAATCCACCCACAAGCGCTCATTGGCTCCGGTATTTAAAATGTAGCGGTGTGATTTATCGCACATAATAGAGAAGCGGCAAGTTTTTATAGGTTCATAAGGGTTTTTACTTTATCTTCTAAAGAATCAAGGTAATGAGCTTCAAGCTCGCCAAGTTTTCTACTAAGTCTTCTTCTATCTATCGCCATTATTTGAAAACTTAGTAATACAGATTCTGATCTTAATCCATTAATAGATGAAGGCTTTACTAGAAAGGTAGAAGCAAAACGGGTGGCTTTTAGTTGAGTAGTAAAGGGGACCATAATAACTGTGGGCAACTCGCCATAATCTTTCTCATTTTGAATAATTAGCACAGGACGCATACCTGTTTGTTCATGCATTTGGGAATTTGCTAGTGTAGGTAGATCTGCATAAACAATGTCGCCCCATTTATATTGCTACATTCTCTTCTTACCCCTGCTCAAGAAAAGTTAATGCTTCTATCCCTGCTTCTTCCAGAGCAGAGAATTCAGCTTCAATCTCCTTATTAATAAAAGGATTATCCTCAGTAATCTGTTCTGAGCCATAAAAAACATAATTTCCCAAAGGCACTCCTTGTATGTAATAATTACCAAGCACCTGAATCGCATAAGAAGCTAGGGGTCCTTGTCCCCATTTCTCTCCAGATTCTTGCAAAGAACTATTCATCTCTGTAGATTTCATAATAAATTTTCCTCCTATAAAGATTTCTTAAGGATAAAATTCAGCACTTCTTTTTGAGCGTATGAATCTACTTCTGTGAGTAATCGTTTAGGTGCAAGGTCTTCTCCACGGGCAGAAAGATTCAACTCTAAGCATATAGCAATATATTCAAGTTTGCTTTTACGAATTATCGCTGTATATCTTTTCCATTGTTTTTTCTTCTCCTTTTTATCTGATTTAACCATATCCTCAAGTCAATATACTCGTCTAAATAGCTCTATCCTGAGTTAATATCCTTAACTATTTAGCCAATGTGCGATAAATCGCATTGCTACTAGGGGCGAATTATTCCCCGCTTTATAAGTAGCTCCCCGATTTGAACAACATTCAAAGCAGCGCCTTTTCGCAAGTTATCCGCCACACACCATAGGTTCAGTCCATTCTCAATAGTGGGGTCTTTTCGGATTCGTCCTACCAGGACCATATCCCGGTATTGAGGTTTTCGGATATCAAGACCATCTGGATAAGTGCGCTCGAATGGATCATGGCGGGGATTGCCCTTATTTGGCTCATCGAGCACAGCGATACCTGGCGAATCTGAGAGAATCTGACGGGCCTGGGCAGGGCTCAATTTGTTCTCAGTTTGAATATTAATACTTTCCCCATGTCCCACCAATACAGGTACTCGCACCGTAGTAGCACTGATTTTGATACTCTCATCCCCCATAATCTTTTGGGTTTCCAGCACCATCTTCATTTCCTCTTTGGTGCAGCCATTCTGGGTAAATTTATCAATATGAGGAATATAGTTAAAGGCTATAGGACGAGCAAGTATCATCGGATCAAAGGGAATATTATCTAAAGATTTAAGAGCTTGAGGCATTTGACTGAGAAGCTCCTCGTGAGCTCGTACACCCCATCCTGAGACACTTTGATATGTTGAAACAACCACTCGATGGATGCGGGCAGCCTTATGCAATGGATGAAGAACCATAGCTAACTGAATAGTGGAGCAGTTAGGGCTGGCAATAAAACGGGTCTGGGGTCTAATAGCCTCAGGATTTACCTCTGGAATTACCAGTGGAACCTTTGGGTTAAGACGAAAATCAGAGCCGTTGTCCACGCAGACAGCACCAGAGGCTTGTGCTTTTGCACCCCATTGGATGCTTGCTCCTTTAGCTCCTTCTCTGCCAGCAAAAAAGACAATATCTGCATCCTTGAAACAGTTCTCATCCGTCTTTGCCACATGGAATTCTTCGCCGTCAAGTGTCTCTACCCGCTCTCTGGTAGCGCAAACTCTGGGAGGCCATTCCATAGGGAAGCTGCGTTCTCGCAAGATGGAGACAATTCGTTCTCCTACCATTCCCACGCCAACAATAGTGACTCTCAGACTCATTCTTCACTCCTTTTAAACAACAACTGCTTCTATTCCTGCAAATTTACAGAACTCAAGAAGGCAAGAACTGATGTCACCGTGAATCATAGAGGCATGATGGGTGAAGCCTTTCTCGGCCAGAGTTCGGTATAACCTTTCCAGATCGGGTACTTCTACCCAACTCCAGGAGCCTCTGAGTTTATCTTTACTGGAGATTGCCTTACCTTTGGTAATTAACATCTTAAACTGTCCATCGTATTCTACTATACGATTGAGAGTGACCTCTCCCGGCTTTAATTGAAATTCAGCCGTTCCCTCACTTCTTTCCAGTCCCAGTGTGGGGCCAAGAATACTGTGGGCTTCCAAGCAAACAGGGCTCTTCTTTGCCGCCAATATTTGAGGAGCATTACCGCAGTGCCAGGCTAAAAAGACATTCTCCATTGACTGGTGCTGAATAGTCCAGTCAATGAAGTGGGGTACCGTTTTATTTAAGGAGGCTAGATATTGAGCCAGCATAGTTAAAGCACCATGAATATCAACCTCACAGGCAGTCATAATGCCTTGTTCGGTTAGTCGTCCCATAGTCAGACACGGGGATATGCCATAGATCTTCTGCATAGCGTCCCAGCATTGAACACCCAGACCGGCCAAGTTTTTTTCTTTGACAAATTGTTTTAGAGCAAGTTCCAGTCGGGCTGCTTTTTGAAGCGTGGCTTCCTTTACGTGTTCACAGTTAGCTCTCCTTTTAATCTCCTCTACAATGGGAGAGATTTTTTCTTCTTCAATTGTTTCTGCCGAGTGGAAAATATCAGCTATAGAGATGGGAACTACTCGCTGGCCAAATTGCTCGAGCATAGGAAACTCATTGATGGCACAGGTTTCAAAACGCTCCGGCCTTGGGCCAACCAGCCCAATTTTAGCTCCTATAAAACCTTTAACAGCGCTGCAGGCTCCAAGAAAATTTTTAATACCCTGGCTAAATACCTCTTCTTCTGGAAAACAGTTACCAAGGAAGGCAAAAGGAATCCCTCTTCTATATAGGCCAGAAGAGATAGAAAGAGTTCCGCAAAAAGCATCTGCTCTTCTACCTCCATCTTCAGTAAATGCTCCCTCTTTGGTACTGAAAAGTAAAACTGGTGCTTCGGGTATCCTCTCGGCAATGCTAACAGCTGAAATTTCATCGCCGAAAGTCATGGTACCGATGATGATCCCGGCTAAGTTTTTGCTTTTAAATAGCTGGATAACTTTTTCCGCATCACTATCATCACGAACCAGGCCATTAGGAGTAAGGGTTGTCTCTGGAACGATTATTTCTACCCCACTCTCCCTGGAGATGGCTTCAAGCGCTTTAAGAGTTTTTCTTCTCATATCAACAGCCCATTTCTCGCTAAAAGGCTCTCGGTGAGCAGGAACAAACCCAATTCTCATTTTCTCTTCTTTCATTTTCTTTTCCCTCCTTTAACGATAATAAATTTCTACAATTCTATCATAAATTATCCAGGTAATCAAGAAATATCTCAGGATAATTTTCTTCTGTCGTTGCCAAAATGTTCTCCAATAACTCTATCTATCTGATTTAAAATTTCCTTATCCTCAATAACTCCTATTTTATTTAGCAGCCTTTTCTTATCTATACTTCTAAGCTGGATAATCATTATTTTGGAATTATCATTTAACCCGGCCATTCCTTTTGGAATATACACTTCAAAAGGATAGACCCTGTCTACATTGGAAGATAAAGGAGCTACTGTAACCAGGGGTGAGTATTGGTTATGAATATCGTTAGAGATAATTAAAGCAGGCCTTTTCTTCTTTACTTCGTATCCTCTTGTAGGATCGAAATTAACCAGATATATCTCTCCCTTTTTAGGATATGCTATCACCGGTAACTCCATCGAATTCTTGCTCTTCTTTTTCTATTTCAGAGTAGGCCTGTTTATATGCTTTTATCAATCCCTGTTCTTTTATCTCTTCAAGTTGTCTTTTTATTGTTTGTGCTATAAATTTGCTTCTTTTTCTTCTGGGTATTTCCTTTCTTAAAGCCTCTATTATCTCTTTTGGCAAAGAAATAGTTACTTTTTCTGTGGTAGTCATATTATTCCTCCATCAAGATAAGCCTCGCTATGCTTGGCATATCTCATACATCGTATTTCGTACATCGTACTTCGTTATTCAAGAAAACATTGAAATTCCGATACTACTAAATATTACATCTATTTATTACATAATATCACGATTCTATTTACTGTCAACCAACTAGCTTTTGCAAGGAAACTTATCCTATCTAATCTATAAAATAGGCCTCAGGAAACGTCCTTCGGCAAGCGTATTCAAATTTCGATACTATCATTTTACGACGATATGGAAAAGATATTTACTTTTAGTCTTTTTTTTGCTAAGATAATAGCGGTAAATATCCTTTTGGATGCAGATAAACGCAGATTGAGAAAGTTGTAAGCTGTAAGTTGTAAGTAGCGGTCGGATTTATCCAACTAATTATTTGATAAATCAAACCGTTACCTTGTGCCATAAATGGCACCGCTATTTATCGCTGAGGAAGGAGGAATTTTCTTTGTTCTACTCCAAAAAATACGATGTTATTGTGATAGGGGGTGGTCATGCTGGGATCGAGGCTAGTCTAGCTGCAGCAAGGCTTGGCTGCCAGACTCTGCTTTTGACTATGAATCTGGATAGGGTAGGCTTTATGTCCTGCAATCCAGCCATAGGTGGTCTGGGTAAAGGACAACTGGTTAAGGAAATTGATGCCTTAGGAGGAGAGATGGCAAAGGCTATTGATGAGGTAGCCATTCAATTTCGTCGCCTTAATACCACAAAAGGCCCGGCAGTACAGTCTTCCCGTGCTCAGGCAGACCGCCAGCGCTATCGATTTTATATGAAGTATGTTTTGGAAAATCAGCCAGGGCTGGATATAAAAGAGGCTTTGGTTGATAAGATATTGCTAAAAAGAGAGGAAGTTCAGGGGACAAAAAAAGCGGTTCTGGGCGTTGAGACCCATATTGGACAAAGATTCATAGGCAGATGTGTCATCATAACTCCAGGAACATTTTTAAATGGTTTAATCCACATTGGCCTGAGGCACTTCTCTGGTGGAAGGATGGGTGATTTTGCCTCTGAAGAGCTTGCCTCTAATTTAAGAGAATTAGGATTTCGCGTGGGTAGGTTTAAAACAAGTACCTGTCCTCGTTTGGATGGAAAGACTATTGATTTTTCTCATCTTGGAGAACAGAAAGGTGACCCTGAGCCTATTCCTTTTTCCTTCTCTACGGGAAAAATAAAGCAGTCCCAGATCTCCTGCTATATTACCTATACTAATGCTAAAACCCACAGAATAATCAGGGATAATCTGGATCGCTCACCCTTACACAGCGGTGTAATCAAAACAACGGGAGTAAGATACTGCCCTTCTATTGAGGACAAGGTGATGAAGTTTCCTTCCAGAGAGAGACATCAAATCTTTCTCGAACCAGAGGGGCTTAAAACCCATGAATTTTATCCTAACGGCCTTTTTACCAGCCTTCCCCTTGATGTTCAACTTAAAATGCTTAGAAGCATTGAGGGATTGGAGAAGGTAGAGATCCTGCGTCCTGGCTATGGCATTGAACATGATTATGTTGACCCTACTCACCTGAAACCTACCCTGGAAACTAAATTAATCAATGGTCTTTATTTTGCTGGCCAGATCAATGGAACCACAGGCTATGAGGAGGCAGCCAGCCAGGGACTTATAGCGGGGATTAATTCTGCTTTAAAGGTGCAGGGAAGAAAGCCTCTCATTTTAGATAGGTCCCAGGCATATATAGGGGTTTTAATCGATGACCTGGTGACCAAAGGGGCTAATGAGCCTTACCGTATGTTTACTTCCCGGGTTGAGTATCGACTTCTTTTAAGAGAAGATAACGCAGATCTACGGCTGCGGAAAAAGGGATACAGGGTAGGGCTGGTAACACCAGAAGAATATGAAAAAACTAAGGAGAAAGCCCAAGCCGTCAAGGCTGAGCTGGCCAGGCTTAGCTCAACCAGGATATTTCCTAATACCGGTGTGAATAAAGAGCTTATCCAGCTGGGGACAAGGCCCATAAAGAGCCCTCTTAGTTTGAAGGAACTTCTTAAGCGCCCGGAAATCTCCTACCAAGACTTAAAATCCCTCGCCCCGTCCCTCTTTCCTCAGGAGAGAGGGGGTCCGGAAATTACCCCTCAAGACTTAAAACTTTTAGATAAAGAAACAGGTAAAATCACAGCGGAAGAAGCCAGGCAAGTTGAGATTCAGGTTATGTATGATGGATATATTAAAAGGCAGCTAGACGAGGTGGAAAGATTCAAGAGAATGGAAAAACTGAAAATCCCTCCTGGTTTTGATTTTCAAAGCATTCCTTCTCTTTCCGGGGAAGTTAAAGAGAAACTTTCAGGGATAAGGCCGCATTCGCTGGGACAGGCATCCCGCATTTCGGGCATCACCCCTGCCGCCATCTCTATCTTGATGATATATTTAAAAAAATTAGGAAAGTATAATGGACCCCAAAAATTGGACAGTATGTTAAGTACAAATAAAATAGGAGGTTTAAATGTCTACTCGACAAAACAGAAAGATTAACTTGATATTCGTTTTGGTGATTACACTTATTGCTTTTGTTTGCATGAGCAGTGTTGCAAGTACTACGGGTTATATATCTGATGGTGATACTACTACTTTAGTATCAGCGCCTGTTATAAGCAATGTTAATGTCTTAGATATATGCGTAGAACCTGTTACCAGGGTTACTGTTTTTTGGGAGACTGATGAACCGGCCACCAGCCAGGTAGAATATGGCAAGACCCCTGATTATGGCTTTACTACCACCTTAGATGAAGAACTTACCCTTCAACATTGCGTTGAATTGAGCGACCTAGAGCCAGAAATGATTTATTTCTTCAGGGTAAAATCAAGGAATGTTGCAGAAGGGGAGGCGATATCGAAGAGCTATACCTTTGCTACTGGTTTCTCAGAGAAAATAACAGCCAATTTTACTGGTTCCGCCTATGAATCTGTTACCGAGAAGCCAACGGGCTGGTTTGAAACCGGTCAAGATGCAGACATTGTGTTAGGGCTAAACGACTTTGGCAAGGCGAGTCCGACTGTCTTTAATCACTCCGGGAAGATAGCTACCGACGGGGAAAGGCTTATCCTCGCAGATACATGGAACAATCGTGTGCTGATTTGGAACTCCATTCCCACACAAATCAATCAACCCCCTGATTTGGTGATAGGTCAGGAAGACCTTTATTCCAGTGAGCCTGGATTAGCCGCAGATAAACTGAACTGGCCGATGGGCGTGGCTACCAATGGACAGCACCTGTTAGTAGCGGATACAGAAAATAATCGAGTATTGGTATGGAATGAATTTCCTACAGAAAACGGCGAGCCTGCAGATTTGGTTCTGGGCGTTCCTGATTTTACCACGCGAGGGGAAAGGCCGCTTCCTCCTCTACCGGACTGGGAAAAGAAGTATTTCGAATGGCCCTGGGATGTATTCACCGATGGAACACGGGTCATAATTAGCGGCACAGGGGTCAGCAATGTATTAATTTGGAATAGTTTTCCCACTGAGAATTTCCAGCCGGCAGATGTGGTCTTAACCGAGGAAACAATAGGGACTAGTAGCACACCGCGTTGCGCATACTTCGATGGACAACATCTCTTAGTTGGAGACTATACTGCCGAAAAAACCTTTGTCTGGAACGAACTACCACAAAGTGATAATGAGCCCTACAATTTCGTCCTATGGGGAGAATCGCAGTTCGCCTGGGGCATTTGCGTAGTTGATGGAAAGCTTCTGGCAGCTACAGACCAGTATGTGTTTATCTGGAATGAATTCCCCGTGGGTGAAGATGACAGGCCAGATGTCATACTCGGCCAGGTAGACTTTGGTGGTGGGCTGAATCCACAGTGCACTACAGCAACTTCACTGCACCCAGCATATGGCGGAATAGCAGTCGCAGGAGATCGCTTGTTTGTCTCTTGTGGATACACTCAGAATCGGGTCTTAATTTATAATGGCATTCCTGATTGCAATGTAACCTTAGCTGATGTAGTTCTGGGCGCTCCCGATTTTGAAACCAACACGCTTGAGCAAAACTATGTTACACATATGGGTACACCATGCTCTGATGGTGAACACCTCTTTGTTAACCATCTTCATGGCTTCTATATTTGGACAGGGTTACCAAATGCAAGTTTAGCCAAGCCTGATATTGTCTATACTGGTACAAGTGGTACAGGATTGGATATTCACGGCAGCAAGCTCATAGCTACTCGTGTTATAGGCACAGAGGCAAAAATCTTGATATGGAACGAGCTTCCACTAAAGGGTGAGATTCCTGATATTAAGCTCGGGCCTGAGTTTGATAATGGCATGAAGTTACTGTACCCACAGGATGTCAGTGTCGATGATAATTATCTCTTTATCAGTGATAGTAAACAGAATAAGATATTTGTCTGGGAAGGAGGAATTCCAGAGACAGCAATGTCCCCACGCTTTGCCATGGATGTGCAGAATCCCTGTCAAATCTCTTCAGATGGAGAACATTTAGCTGCTGCATGTTGTAATAATCATGCCATTTTACTCTGGAATCTGCCGTTAAATGAAGATGACCTTAGCCCGGATGTGGAGCTGAAATACATGGAAAAAGACGGAACTGAAATAAGATTTAATTTACCAACAGGGGTAGCCGTTGATGGTGAGCATCTGTTTGTAGCTGATACAGGATTCCATAGGGTGCTTATCTGGGATGAGATCCCTACTAGCAGCGATACACCACCAGATATCGTTTTAGGCCAGGAGAATTTTGACCTGGAGGATGCTTATCCCCATACAACAAGAGACGGTCTATTTAGACCAGGATATATCTACTTTGATGGCAGCTATCTTTGGGTTACCGAGACCAAGTTTTCCGAGCGATTGGTGAGGTTTCCGTTAAAGAGCTAAAAGGGGACGGTTCTATTTTTTATATTTTTCACTGTCCTACTAACTCCACCCGCCGGTTCTTTGCACGACCTTCTTCGGTTTTGTTAGAAGCCACGGGAGCCAAAAACCCAACACCATGAGCCTCAAGCCGCTTTGCATTTATACTATATTCAGAAACAAGTTTGGTTACCACAGCATCAGCACGAGCTCGTGAAAGTTCTATGTTGTAAGTTAAATCACCTACATTATCTGTGTGACCTACAATATACAATTTAAGTTCGGGATTCTGCTGAAGGAGTTTGGCAATTTCTTGAAGAATTGGTTCAGACTCTGGCTTTACATCTGCCTTGTCCGTATCAAAGCAAATACCATAAACAGCTACATGGCCGGTTCTGGCTATATTTTCTGCTAATGCATCCGCATTTACTGTGACCAATCCTGTCTCCATAGGTTTAACCTCAATAACATCAAGTTGAACCGCCGGATAAAGCCATCCGCCGGATACATAAAGGGAGACATACACATCTGCCTCTGGAGAAGATAGTTTTGCGGAGAGATAACGCTGATACCTGTCTTCGTCTGCTATTAATCCATCGCTTCCTTTTCTTAAAGGGTTAAGAGATCCATAAAAGTATTTCACCCAGTCGTATGAGTCTCCAATCTCTTCACCACTGCTTGTAAACAAGATTTCAACACCAGCCTTCTTAAGAGCTAACTCGTAGTTACGATAAATTTCAAGTGTTGAGCGATCCTTCGGAGCCTCATAGGTGATGCGAGTTATCTTTCCCTCTAATTGTTTGCTTTTTGTCAAATTAGAAACCCACTTGTAGTCCTCATCCCGTTCCCGCTCAACTTTTCCCAGAGGAAGAATGTATTCATCAAACTGCTTCACATCGTAATATTTGATGATTGAGCCAGGAAACCGCGAAATGAGTGGATGGTCTTTGCTTCCTTCTTTATCCTCATTCTGGGCAAAGGCAATGCTGGTTGCTAACAAGAGTCCGCCTACCAGACAGAATATTACCTTATTTTTGATTCTCATGGGTATTGCCTCCTTTTTTCTTTAGTGAGCATTTTGCCTAACGGGCAGTGAATTCATGAAGAGGTAGCGAAATACACCTTTTGTGTATAGAGAAGCGCAGAATTATTATATACCAAAATATTAATTAAGTCAAAAGAATCGGGTAAATGCAGTTTAAAACAAGCTAAAGGGGCCGCCTGGGGGAATAATTTCCCTTCCCCCCTTCTCAACTTTTCTTGCCCAGATTCTGTAAATATGGTAGAATAATATGAAAAGGAATATCTCTTAAGCCTTGTAAATAAAAGGAATAGTAATGCATGTCACTATAGATTTAGATAAAGGAAGTAGTTAATGTCTAAAAAATCTTCCCAGGAAATGATAGCCGTTCTGGATTTTGGCTCACAATATAATCAACTCATTGCCCGTCGAGTTAGAGAAAATCAGGTTTATTGTAGACTTCTTCCTTTTGACACTACTCCTTCTGAATTACTTAGTCTGAATCCTAAGGGCATTATTCTATCTGGCGGCCCGGCTAGTCTAGCTGAAAGAGGAGTTCCCCTGCCTCACAGAGGCATCTTTAACTTAGGAATTCCCATATTAGGAATCTGCTATGGGATGCAGCTATTAGGGCATTTTATGGGGGGCAGGATTACTTCCACTCCGAAAAGGGAAGATGGGAAAAGTAAGTTATTTGTAGATAATGGTGAAGACCTTTTTTATGGACTGGGAGCTTCTTTAGATGTTTGGATGAGTCACGGGGATAAGATAACAAAGGTCCCCCCTGGGTTTGAGGTCATTGCTCATACTCAGGATTGTCCCGCAGCCAGCATGAGGAACAAAAGCGAGAAATTATATGGGGTTCAATTTCATCCTGAGGTTGCCCATACTTCTCAGGGAAAAGAGATAATGAGGAATTTCTTCTTCAGAATATGTGGATGTTCCGGGCAGTGGACGATGAACTCCTTTATTGACTACTCGCTTGAAGAAATAAGAAAAAAAGTAGGTAAGGGTAAGGTGGTTTGTGCTTTAAGTGGAGGAGTGGATTCGTCAGTGACGGCTGCCCTGGTAAATAAGGCTATTGGCCAGAGATTGGGATGTGTATTTGTTAATCATGGGCTTCTCCGTGAAGGGGAGGCGGACGAGGTAAGGAGGACCTTTGCCGAACATTTTCATTTTAATCTTCACTATGTTCAAGTAAGAAATAGGTTTTTGAATAGATTAGCCGGGGTAACTGATCCAGAAAAGAAAAGGAAGATCATTGGAGAAGAGTTCATTCGGGTTTTTACAGAGGAAGCAAGAAAATTTGGACAGGTGGATTTTCTTGCCCAGGGCACCCTTTATCCGGATGTGATTGAAAGTCGTTCTGCCAAAGGAGGCTCTTCTGCTGTCATTAAAAGCCATCATAATGTAGGTGGACTACCTAAAGATATGCATTTTAAGCTTCTTGAACCCTTACGAGATTTATTTAAGGATGAGGTAAGGATTCTGGGGAGGGAATTGGGCCTGCCAGAAGCGATAATGAAAAGACAACCCTTTCCTGGGCCGGGTCTGGCAGTAAGAATTGTAGGAGAAGTTACCCGAGAGCGATTGAGAATTCTTCGGCAGGCAGATTTAAGAGTTATGGAGGAGATGAGAAAGTATGGGAAGTTTTCAGAAATCTGGCAGTCGTTTGCTGTACTACTTCCTATAAAAAGCGTAGGAGTGATGGGGGATGAGCGCACTTATGAATACACCATTGCTCTGCGTATTGTTACCAGCGTGGATGCCATGACTGCTGACTGGGCTAAGATCCCTTACCAGATTTTGGAGAAAATCTCTAACAGAATTATCAATGAGGTAAAGGGGGTAAACAGAGTAGTATACGATATTAGCTCCAAGCCCCCTAGCACTATTGAGTGGGAGTGGTAGCCCTCGGATTCTCAAGTTAATTAGTTGATTAGTTTCTTTTTTCCTAATCTCTCAATTCACTAATCAACTAAATTAACTTCTTTCTAGCTCAATCAACTAATCCACTGATCATCTTTTTTAATTTTTGGTTAATATGCATCACCCCGGGGAAGAATTGCGTAAACATGGATAATCTTTTTCTCTTTGTCTGGGGTGAAGAGAAGTCTCCAACCACCAAGTCTCAAACGATAATCTCCATGAAGCTTTCCCGTCAAGGGTCTTACAGAAGGGTGTAATAGGAGATTTTCCTTTTGCTCTAATTCCTGTAGGGCTTTTTTGACTCTTTTTCTTGTCTTCTTGTCCAGTTTTAAGTAATACTTTTCTGCTGTTGGCTTAACTTCAATCTTCCAATTCATTAAGTGTTTTTCCTTTGATTTTTTTTGCCACCTCTTTCTTACCCTTCTCAATCATTTCTAGCCATTCTGGTCTGGAAAGAATCTCAAGGGTTTCTTTATGCCTCTTAATATACTCATCTATGAGTTCAGAGAGTATTTCCTTCATCTCCCTTTTTTCTATACTAGCGATAATCTTGAGGGTATCCCTTTTCTTTTCTGGAATGCGAATTGTAGCTGTAGACATAATAATATCACCTCCTTGTGCTACTAGTAGTATAGACGATTGAGCGACTAATGTCAAGATAATTTACTTTTAGCCATTTTTTTGCTAAGATGATGTAAGTAAAGGAAAGGGTTTTTCTTTGGAATATAAAAAAAGAGGAGGAAGTTGGATGACACCTATGGCTAAGATCAGCAAAATTCGTAAAAGGGACGGAAGGATAGTTGATTTTGATGAGGAAAAAATCACCAAAGCTATTTGGGCCGCTGCACAGGCAGTAGGGGGAAGAGATAGAAAGCTGGCAGAAAGATTGTCAACTCGGGTGGTAGCTTTGCTGGAAGAAAAATTTCCCTCCGAGATTCCTGGTGTAGAGGATGTCCAGGATGTAGTGGAAAAGGCCTTAATTGAAGAAGGACACGCAAGAACGGCCAAAGCCTACATCCTTTACCGAAAACAGCATGAGAGCTTAAGGAAGATACAGACTACTTTTCTGGAAGTAGAAAAGATAGTTAGTGATTACCTCTCTCAAATAGATTGGAGAGTAAGGGAGAACAGCAATATAGGATACTCTATGTCAGGCCTTATGCTCCATGTAGCTGGCTCTGTGATTACTGATTATAGCTTGGATAGAATTTATCCTATGGAAATAGCCGATGCTCACCGCAATGGTGATATTCACCTGCATGATTTATATTTCGGCATTACAGGATATTGTGCCGGCTGGAGTATAAGCAAGCTGCTTTTTGAAGGATTTAACGGTGTTCCGGGAGTCGTAGAGTCTAAGCCAGCCAGGCATCTGGATACAGCACTTCTTCAAATGGCTAATTTCATTGGTACCTTGCAAAATGAGTGGGCCGGTGCCCAGGCATTTAATTCTATAGATACCTATTTAGCTCCTCTGGTCAGAAAAGATGCCTTAAATTATAACGAGGTTAAGCAAGCGGTGCAAAAATTTGTCTTTAATTTAAATATAACTTCCCGCTGGGGCGGCCAATCTCCCTTCACTAATCTGACCTTTGATTGGACTGTTCCCGCCGATCTTAAAAACCAACCGGTTGTCTTTGGAGGAAAATTACTGAAAGAAACCTACGGCGATTATCAAAAAGAGATGGATTTAATCAACAAGGCCTTCATCGAGGTCTTGACAGAAGGGGATATGCGTGGAAGACCCTTTACTTTTCCTATCCCTACTTACAATTTGACTCGAGATTTTGATTGGGAAAATGAAAACGCGAAACTACTTTTTGAGATGACGGCAAAATACGGACTCCCCTATTTCTCCAATTTTATCAACAGTGACTTGAATCCCAGCGATGTGAGGAGTATGTGCTGTCGACTTCGTCTGGATCTAAGACAATTAGATAGGAATGTTACCGGTGGACTTTTTGGTTCGGGTGATTCTACAGGAAGCATAGGTGTAGTTACCATCAATATGCCCAGAATAGCTTATCTATCCAAAAATAAAAACGAGTTTTTTGATAGATTAGAATATTTCATGGGTCTGGCTAAAACTTCTCTTGAAATCAAAAGAGAGATAGTAAACAAGAATATGGAGGGAGGTCTTTTGCCCTATACCAAAAGATACTTAGGAACCTTAAAAAATCACTTCTCCACCATTGGTCCCATTGGTATGAATGAAGCTTGTTTAAATTTGCTAAAGAAAGACATAGCTTGCAAAGAAGGTAGGAACTTTGCTTTAGAAGCCTTAGAATTTATGAGGGCAAAGCTTTCTGACTTCCAGGAAGAGACAGGCCACATTTATAACTTAGAGGCTGTCCCGGCTGAAGGCACTTCTTACAGGTTAGCTCGTACGGATAAAAGAAAATACCCGGATATTATTACTGCTGGAAAAGAAACTCCTTATTATACAAATTCCTCTCTCCTGCCCGTAAATAAGACGGAGGATGTTATAGAAGCTTTGGAACATCAGGAAGGGCTGCAAATTTTATATACCGGACGAACTGTATTTCACACATTTTTAGGAGAAAGAATGTCTTCTGGAGAGACTGTTAAAAGATTACTTAAAAAAATAACCTACAATACAAGGCTTCCTTATATCACCATAACGCCAACTTTCTCTATCTGTCCTGACCATGGTTATCTATCAGGAGAGCATCCTCGCTGTCCCAAGTGCGGAAAAGAGGCTGATGTTTACAGTCGGGTAGTAGGTTACTTTAGACCAGTGAGAAACTGGAATGAGGGCAAACAGGAGGAGTTCAGGCAGAGATTGGTATACAAAGAAAAGCTCGCTCTGGAAAAGGAATTTGCTAAAAACAGCGTATAGCGGGTAGTGGATAGTAGCGGTGCGATTTATCGCACAATGTCGGATAAATCCGACCGCTACCTTAATTTTTATCGCTTTTTTATATCGATGAACTATGAACAATGAACTATTCACTAATTTATATGAAATTCAAAGGCTTTATTAAAACTTCTCTTATTGAGTATCCGGGTAAAATTGTTTCTGTGGTCTTTACTGCAAATTGCAATTTTCGCTGCCCTTTTTGCCAGAATCCTGATCTTGTGTTGGGTCCCGACAGTCTTCCTTCCATCAGCGAAAAAGAGGTGATAGAGCACCTCGTTTCCAAAAAAAAATGGCTGGATGGTCTGGCTATTACCGGTGGAGAGCCAACGATTCACAAAAGTCTTCCTCTTTTTATCCGCAAAATAAAGAAAAGAGGGTTTTTGGTGGAAATAGAGACTAACGGCACTAATCCCCAGATGCTAAAGGATTTGATTGAAGAAAGAATAGTAGACTTCATTGCTCTGGATATTAAGGCGCCGCTTAAGTGGGAAAAATACAAAGAGGCAGCCGGAATTAACCAGAAAGATTTATTGGTAAAGGTCAAAAAAAGCGTGGATATATTACTGGGATTGGGATCCGAGATTGATTATGAGTTCAGAACTACTGTCGTTCCCCAGCTTCTTGATAAAGAAGCCATATTAGAGATTGCCAGGCAAATCAAAGGAGGGCAAAGATATATCCTGCAGCAATTTTTACCAGAAAAAACTCTGGATAAACGATATGAAGAGATAAAGCCATATTCTAAAGCCCAACTGGAGGAAATGAGAGAGAAAGCAGGAAATTATGTAAGAGAAGTGAGTGTCAGGGCTTGATAGGAGGAGCAAAGTGAAAGAACCAAAGAAGATAACCTGGGAGCTGGTTAAAGCAGAGGGACTGAGTGAGGAGGAGTACAATAAGATAAAAGATATCCTGGGCCGAGAGCCTAATTTTACCGAACTGGGTATCTTTTCTGCTATGTGGAGTGAGCACTGCAGCTACAAGAGCTCAAAACCTGTTTTGAAATTGTTTCCTACTTCGGGGAAAAATATTTTAGTAAAAGCAGGGGAGGAAAATGCTGGAGTCATCGACATCGGCGGGGGATTAGCTGTGGTGATGAAGGCCGAATCTCATAATCATCCCAGTGCGGTAGAGCCCTTTCAAGGAGCTGCTACCGGTGTAGGAGGCGTCCTCAGGGATATTTTCACTATGGGAGCAAGGCCCATTGCTCTTCTTAGCTTCCTGCGCTTTGGGCGTCTAGATAGCGAGCACAATCGCCATCTATTCACCGAAGTAATGAAGGGAAGTACTACCTATGGCAATTCCGTCGGTATTCCCACTATAGGAGGAGAAATCTATTTTGATGAGACTTATGAAGGGAATCCCTTGGTTAACGTAATGTGTGTGGGGGTAGTGAACAAGGATGAGCTTATAAGGGCAAAGGCTAGTGGAGTAGGAAATCTTGTCTTCTATGTGGGAGCAGATACTGGTAGAGATGGTTTGGGAGGTGCTAGTTTTGCCTCGCGAGACTTTACGGATGAATCGGAGCAGGAGACATCCGCAGTCGCCATAGGCGATCCCCTCCGGGAAAAGCTTCTTCTGGAGGCTTGCCTGGAAC